>DATFGD010000491.1:0-2215 GCA_035249725.1 Burkholderiales bacterium | reverse complement strand
GGACGAGAGTATCTCATCTGTCCCGATGACGAGATTTCGCGAGCAGGTGCGCCGCTCAAAACGGCAATGCTTCAAGGTCGGGAAGTACGCTCTGATTAGCTACTTCCCGGCGCAAAATTGGACGATTTAAACCTGATTTGGGAATCGAGCTGTCGGCGGAAAACTGCACGGTCGCACGGAACGAGGCTTGACTTGTTCGGTCGCCACTGATTCATTCTTGTGAATGATTCGTGATCGTTCCTTACGGGCGCGCGACAAGCTTGTCGGCAAGCTACCGGTCACCGGGGAGTTGCTGCGCGGCTCGTTGCTGGAGCGCACCGTCCGCCACACCAAAGACTGCCCGAAATGCGCACGTGGCGAAGGGCATCAGGTGTTCGTCCTGACTGTGACATACGCTGGTGGACGCACGCAGCAGTTCAGTGTCCGTCGCGAGCGGGCCGCCGAAGTTCGCCGCTGGCTCGACAACTATCAGAAACTGAAGCAGGCGATCGAAGACATCTGCGAGCTCAATCATGAGCTGCTGCGCCCGGAGCCGCACCGAAGGCGTGCGGGGCGTCGGGGTGATTGAGATGCGGCGGGTCCAGCTCAGCTTCGGCGACGGGTTGATCGCCGAGGAGGTAAGCGATCTGCGCGAAGACTGGATGGAGCATGCCGATCAAGTGCTGGCGGACGAGGCGATCGTGGTGGCGGTGTATGATGCGCTCGGGAAGCGGCATCCCAAGAGCCGCAGCCGCGGTCGATTCGGCACGCCGGCCGAGGTGGTGCTCCGCCTACTGGTGCTCAAGCATATCCGGAACCTGAGCTACGCCGCTCTGGAACGCGAGGTGCGCGCCAATCTTGTCTACCGCGACTTTACCCGGGTGGGCGGCGGCAAGATGCCGGATGCCAAGACCATGGGGCGATGGGGTTTGGCGGTCGGTCCGCAAGTGCTCAGGCAGATCCACGATCGGATGGTGAAGATTGCGCAGGAGAGGGCCATCGTCGCAGGGCGGCGGATGCGCGTGGACACCACCGTAGTCGAGACCAACATTCATTACCCGACCGATAGCACGCTGCTGGGGGATGGGGTGCGCGTGCTGACCCGGACCATGAAGAAGATCACGGATATCGTCGGCGCGGTGGGACACCAGCTGCGCGACCGCAGTCGGAGCGTGAAGCTGCGGCTGTTCGAGATCGCGCGTATCGCGCGTGCCAAGGGGCCGGGCAATCGGGACCGGCTGGAGCGGCGGTATCGCCGGCTGCTCGATGCGACGAGCCGGGTGGTGGGACAGGCCAAGCGGTTCTCGACGGAAATATCGCAAGGAGTGAAGCGCTCGGCGGACGTTCTGCAGCAGGTCGAGCTGGAGGAGCTGCAGGCGGAACTCGACCGTATGGTACCGCTGGTGCGTCGGGTGATGCAGCAGACGAGGGCACGCATCTTCCATGGCGACACCCACGTCGAAGCCAAGGTTCTTAGCCTCTTCGAGCCGTCGACCGAGGTCATTCGCAAGGGCAAGGCCGGCAAGCCCAACGAGTTCGGCAAGATGATCAAGCTGCAAGAAGCCGAAAACCAGATCATCGTCGATTATGAGGTCTATGCTCGACGACCCCATGATTCCGATCTGTTGATCCCGGCCATCGCAGCCCACCAGGCCAAGCTCGGGCGCGTGCCGCGACTGGTGGCGACCGATGCCGGCTTCTACTCCGCGAGGAACGAGGCAGCGGCGAAAGCGATGGGCGTCAAGCGTGTGTGCATTCCCAATCGCTCGAGCAAGAGCCCCGAGCGCAAACGCGAGCAGAAGAAGCGTTGGTTCCGCAACGGCCAGAAATGGCGCACAGGGTGCGAAGGACGCATCAGCGTGGTCAAGCGGCGAAACGGTCTCAATCGATGCCGATACAAAGGTGATGTCGGAATGCAGCGCTGGGTCGCCCTCGGCGTCATCTCCGACAATCTCATCAACATTGGTCGGACGATGAGCACGCAAGCCACGCCGTAGAACCCGTACCCATCACCGCCTTCAGACCCCGCCGTCCGCCCCGGCGGGGTTTGCCTTGCCGCACGCTCTTTGCAAAAGGCCCAAAAGCATCAATTTTGCGCCGGGAAGTAGCTAGAAGACAACATTGCAACGCACTGCATTGCTGACACGACGTGGTTCCGAGATCTATCGTTACTTATCGCGGGGAAGCGTCTACGTGTGACGGTCGGGCTGACGGTAATGTAGGTAGCCACGCCGAA
>DATFGD010000490.1:0-2318 GCA_035249725.1 Burkholderiales bacterium | reverse complement strand
ATCAAAGAAGGCGATTACGACCTGGTCGCGCTCGCGATGCAGGAGCCGCAGTACCGCTCGCCCGGCGTGCGCGAGATGCTCAACGCCGTAGCCAAAGCCAAGGTGCCGTGCATGTCGATCATGAACATGCCACCGCTGCCTTATCTCAAGCGCATTCCGGGAGTCGATACGCAGGCGTGCCGCGTCGCCTATACCGATCCGACTGTCTGGGACAGTTTCGATCCGGCCTGTCTCACGCTTTGCAGCCCCGACCCGCAGGCGTTCCGTCCTCCGGAAGAGAAAGTGAACGTGCTCCAGGTACGCCTGCCGACGAATTTCAAGGCAGCGCGTTTCGAGTCCAACGCACATACCGCGATCCTGCGCCAGCTCGAAACGGATGTCGCGGAAGCCCGCTTCGAAGACGGCGGGTCGCGAATCGAGTTGCCGGTCAAGCTCAAGGTGCACGATTCCATCTTCGTGCCGCTCGCGAAATGGCCCATGCTGATCGCGGGCAATTACCGTTGCGTGACCAGGGATGGGATGCGCTCCATCAAGGAAGCGGTGCATACCGACATCGAGGCCTCGCGCTCGGTTTATAACTGGGTGGTCAAGCTCTGTACGACGCTCGGGGCGGCCGAGAAGGATCTGGTGCCGTTCGAGAAATACGCGAACGCCGCGCTGTCGCTGCAAAGCCCGTCGTCCGCAGCGCGCGCGCTCTTCGGCGGAGCGCCGAACATCGAGCGCGTGGATCGCCTCGTGAAGATCATCGGCGCGCAGAAAGGCATGCAGTTGGACGTGCTCGATGAGACGGTTGCACTCGTCGATGAAAAGCTCGAGGGGAACCGCAAGAAAGCCGGCTGACGCGCAACGGATGCAAGCGAGCAGAAACGGGTGAAAACGACGACGGCGGCACGCGCGCTGGTCGACGGGCTGCTGAGGGAAGGCATCGATCACGTCTTCGGCATTCCCGGTACGCAGAACCTGGCGGTCATCGATGCGTTGCGCGATACGCCGCAAATCCGTTTCATCCTGACGCGCCACGAGCAGGGCGCGGCGTTCATGGCATATGGCTATGCGCGCACGGCAAAGCGCCCCGCCGTCGTAACGGCGACCGAAGGCCCCGGCGTGACGAATCTCGCCACTGCGATCGGTGCCGCTTTCCGCGGTTACGTGCCGGTGATCAGCGTGTGCGGCGTGCAGGAGAGTGCAATGCGCGAGCGCGATGCCACGCAGGACATGGATCAGATTCCCTTCCTGCGCCCCATCACCAAATGGGCGTACAGCATGCCCAACGCGCAGAAGGTGCAGGAATCGGTGCGCAAGGCGTTTCGCGTGGCGCTTACCGAACCGCAAGGACCCACGCACATCGAGGCATCGAGCGAGATCCTGCTGGAGCACGTCGCACCCGAGCCGATCGAACCGGCGGCGTATCGCAACAGCGTGCTGCCTTCATGCGACAGCGGCCAGCTCGACCGCGCATTCGACCTGCTCGCGCGCGCCGAGCGGCCGGTGTTCGTGGTGGGGCGCGGCGTTTTGAACGAAGCCGCGACGGGCGCGATGGCGACACTCGCCGAGCGCACTGGCATTCCGGTCGCAGCGTTGCAATACTCGCCCGATGCCTTTCCGACGAGCCATCCGCTCGCACTCGGTCCGTTGGGGCGCAATGGTTATGGCAGCGCAAACCGTGTCGTCCCGAAGGCCGATGTGATCGTTGCGGTCGGCGCACATTTCGACGTCTTCTCGACGATGTACAAGTACGCCGTCTTCAGCGAGCAGGCGAAGATCGTGCATCACACTACGGCGCCGGGGCAGATCGGAATCGTCTTTCCGGTGGCGCTCGGCGTCACCGGTTCCACCGCAAGTTTCATCTCCGGACTTTCCGAGCGCGCGGCGAAGACGAAGCTCAAGAAGTCCTGGGTCGATGCCACACAAGCGCGGGCGCAGTGGGAAGCGGAGCTCGAAACTGCGCTGCGCCCTGATGCGGAGCCGATTCAGTCGCAGTTCGTTGCGCACATCATACGCAAGGTGCTGCCGCGCGATGGGCTGGTCGTGGTCGACGCGGGCAATGGCGGCAAGCACGTGCGCAGCTATTTCAGGAGCGATGAGCCGGGCACCTTCATGGGCATCGACGATTGGGGTTCGGTGGGCGGTGCGTTACCGATGGCGCTCGGCGCGAAGCTGGCGCAGCCCGACCGGCCGGTGCTGTGCGCTTCCGGCGACATGGGTGCGATGTGCAACATCGGCGAGCTCGAGACCGCCGTGCGGGAAAAAATCCCCGTGGTGCACGTCATTTTCAACGATCAAGGGCTCGGCAATGAGCGCGCCTTTCAGCAGGAGCA
>DATFGD010000489.1:0-3243 GCA_035249725.1 Burkholderiales bacterium | reverse complement strand
TCGTGCTCGAAGGCACGCGACGCGTGATCGGCTGGGCCCTCCCCGCCACCGCACTCATCTTTCTCGGCTATGCATTGCTCGTCGCCAAAACGCGGCCCGAGCAGATCATCGAGATCATGTACATCACCACCGAGGGCATCTTCGGTCCGACACTCGGTGTCTCGGCAGCCTACGTCATCATGTTCGTGCTCTTCGGTGCATTCATGGAGCGCACCGGAATCGGGCAACTGTTCATGGACTTTGCCCTCTCGTTGACCGGCCACACAGCCGGCGGCCCCGGAAAGGTGGCGGTCGTGAGTTCGAGCCTTTTCGGCACCGTGTCAGGCAGCGCGGTGGCGAATGTGCTGGTGGACGGTCCGATCACGATTCCGCTCATGAAGCGCACCGGTTTCCGGCCCGCCTTCGCTGCGGCTGTCGAATCGGTTGCCTCGACCGGCGGACAGATCATGCCGCCGATCATGGGTGCAGCGGCATTCGTCATGGCTGAATTCCTCGCGGTGAGCTATTTCCAGGTCACGCTGTGGGCGATCATCCCGGCGGTGCTCTATTACATCGCCGTATTCTTCGCCGTGCACTTCGAATCGAAACGCGTCGGATTGCTCGGCCTGCCGCGCTCGGAGATTCCGCGCTTCACGCAGGTCATGCGCGAGCGCGGTCATCTGTTCATTCCGATCGCGGTCGTACTGGCCGGACTCATCTACGGATACAGCGCCCCCTTGTGCGCGCTCGCCGCTACGCTTTCGTGCATCCCCGTCGCAATGCTGCGCAAGAGCACGCGCAAGGGCATTTCGTGGCGCACGGTATGGGGCGCGCTCGAAGACGGCGCCAAGAACTCCGTCGCGGTAGCGATGGCGTGCGCCTGCGCCGGCATCATCATCGGCGTCATCACCCAGACCGGTGCGGCCATCAACTTCACCGCCGTCGTGGTCGGGCTCGCGCAGGAAATGCTGGTCCTCGCGCTCATACTCACCATGCTGGCCGGGATCGTGCTCGGCATGGGCATGCCCACGACGCCCGCGTACATCGTCATGGTGTCTCTGCTGGTGCCTGCCATCATCAAACTCGGCGCCATCCCGCCTGCCGCGCACATGTTTGCGTTCTACTTCGCGATCCTCTCCGCAATCACGCCGCCCGTCGCGCTCGCGGTGTACGCCGCTGCGGGCCTCGCCAAAGCGAACTTGTGGGAAACGGGGTGGGTAGCGGTTCGTGTCGGCGCAGCCGGCTTCGTCGTGCCGTTCATGTTCGTGTTCGAACCTTCGCTCCTCATGATCGGGGACTGGACCGTAATTCTGCATTCATTCGCCACGGCGACGGTGGGCACGATTTGTCTTGCCGCCGGGCTCTTTGGATACCTCTTCCGCGAAGCGCGCATCTGGGAGCGCGTCGCCCTCGTGGCGGCGGCAGTACTGTTGATCAAACCCGGCCTTATCACGGACCTCATCGGCGCCGCGCTGCTGCTGGTGGTGGTCGCGTGCCAGCTTCTCGCCGGCCGTGCCAAAGTTCCGGTCGTTAATCCGGCAGAAACGCAGCCGAAGTAACGCACGCATCGCTCCGGTCGGTTGCCAGCCGTACCGGCTCTGTCGCACAATCCCCTTACACCTTTCGTGGAGGAAATGATGAGCAATATCGGATTTATCGGCCTCGGCATCATGGGCAAGCCCATGGCCGCGAACCTGATCAAGGGCGGACACACGCTCTTTCTCCACTCTCGCAGCGGCGTGCCGCAGGAACTCACTGCGGCGGGCGGAAAAGCGTGCGCGTCAGCCAAGGAAGTCGCTCAGAAGGCGGACGTCATCATCACGATGGTGCCCGACACGCCGGACGTGGAGAAAGTTCTGTTTGCTGCAAACGGCGTCGCCGAAGGGCTTTCCAAGGGCAAGATCGTCGTCGATATGAGCTCCATATCTCCCATCGAGACCAAGCGCTACGCGAAACGGATCAACGAACTCGGCTGCGAGTATGTCGACGCGCCGGTGTCGGGCGGCGAAGTGGGCGCCAAGAACGCCGCACTCACCATCATGGTCGGCGGCAGCGAAGCGACCTTCGCCAAGGTGAAACCGCTCTTCGAACTCATGGGCAAGAACATCACGCTGGTGGGCGGCAACGGCGACGGACAGACGTGCAAGGTTGCGAACCAGATCATCGTCGCGCTCAATATCGAAGCGGTGGGTGAAGCGCTGCTCTTCGCAGCCAAGGCCGGCGCCGACCCGGCCAAGGTGCGGCAGGCATTGATGGGCGGCTTCGCGGCGTCGCGCATCCTCGAAGTCCACGGCGAGCGCATGATCAAGCGCACCTTCGATCCGGGCTTTCGCATCGAGCTGCACCAGAAGGATCTGTCGCTTGCGCTTTCCGGGGCGCGCGCGATGGGTCTCTCGCTGCCCAATACGGCGACCGCGCAGGAACTCTTCAACTCCTGCGTGGCGAACGGCGGCGCGAAGTGGGACCATTCGGCGCTGGTGCGCGCGCTCGAGAAGATGGGCAATCACGAAGTGGCGAAGTGACAGCGCGATTATTAATCGACCCCGTTCGCATTGAGCACCGTCGAAATGTGAACGGGCCCCGAAGAACGCCGTTGCCCTTCGATTGGGCTCAGGGCGAGCGGCTGGGGCATCATTCGGAGTATCGTTCGCCGTGATTCGTGCCGTAAACGTTTCCAGCGCCCCCAAACCGCTTCCTGCGGCGCTGCTGACCGAACTCAAAGCACAATTCTGCGAACGCGTTTCCACGGCCGCCGCCGCGCTGGCGCACCACGGCAAGGATGAATCCGCCCATCCCGTCGCACCGCCCGACGCGGTGGTTTTTCCTCAGACGACTGACGAAGTCGCATCGATCGTGCGGCTCTGCGCGCAGCATGGCGTCCCGATCATCCCGTTCGGCGTGGGCAGCTCCATCGAGGGGCATGTGCTGGCGATCCACGGCGGCGTCTGCGTCGACATGAGCAGCATGAACCGCGTCCTCTCCGTCAACGTCGATGATCTCGATGCGACGGTGGAAGCCGGTGTGACGCGCAAGCAGTTGAACCAGCACCTGCACGACACAGGGCTTTTCTTTCCCATCGACCCCGGTGCCGATGCAACGATCGGCGGTATGACGGCGACCCGTGCCTCCGGCACCAACGCCGTTCGCTACGGCACGATGAAGGAAAACGTGATGGGGCTCACCGTCGTGCTGGCCGACGGCACGGTCGTTCACACGGGCGGCCGCGCGCGAAAATCTTCGGCCGGATACGATCTCACGCGGCTC
>DATFGD010000488.1:0-6207 GCA_035249725.1 Burkholderiales bacterium | reverse complement strand
CGAGGAGGGGAAGGGAAATCTTACTCCGCACGGATGATGGCGCGCCTCATCCGAGGAGGGAAGGGAAATCTTACTCCGCGCGGATGTTGGCGCTGCGGATGACGGCACGCCACGCCGCGTATTCGGCCTGCATCACGCGCGCGAATTCTGCCGGCGTATTGCCGACCACCTCCGAACCCGCTGCGCTCATGCGCTGCGCGTCGGCGGGATCGTGCAGGACTGCTGCGATTTCGCGCTGCAGACGTGCGACGATTTGAGCCGGTGTGCCCACTGGCGCGAATACGCCGAACCATTGCGTCACCTCGAATGCTTTCACGCCGGCTTCGGTGAGCGTGGGCACTTCGGCGAGCGGCGCGGCGCGTTTTACGCTCGTCACTCCGAGTGCCCGTAACCGGCCGGCCTTGATGTGCGGGAGCGTCGTAGCGACGCTGGCGAACGTCACCTGCACGCGCCCGGAAAACATGTCCACCAGTCCCGGTGCGATCCCCTTGTAGGGAATGTGCGTCATGGCGGTTCCGGTCTTTGCCTTGAACAGTTCGCCCGTCAGATGGATGAGGCTGCCGCTACCGGAGGATGCGTAGTTCACGCGATCCGGATTGGCCTTGGCCCAGGCGATGAAGTCGGCGACGCTGCGCGCGGGTACAGCCGATGCGACCACCATTACATAGGGATGCTTGACGAGCTGCGTGACAGGCGCGAAGTCTTTTATCGGATGATAGGACGCGGGATAGAGCAGCGTGCGGATGAGGAAGGCGGAGCTCGCCATCATTAAGGTGTACCCGTCGGGTGCTGCGCGTGCAGTGAGTTCGGCGCCGATGCTGCCCCCGCCGCCGCCGCGATTGTCGACGACCACCGTCTGCTTCAGGCGCTCGCCGAGCTTCGGGCCGAGCTGGCGCGCCATTGTGTCCACCGCGCCGCCTGGTGCAATGGGCAGGATGAGACGGATCGGGCGAACGGGTAGGGTGCGGCGGCGTGGGCGCTTGGCGCGAGACTTGCAGTGGCGCAGATGAGCAATGCGATTCGGATGGTGCGCACGTAACGCCTCCGCGTAATGTAATTTGAGTGCGCTCAGTATAATCAACAGCGGTTCAATCAAGGGGAACGAAAATGAGCGACGAATCGATTGCGGGAAGCTGTCTGTGCGGTGAAGTGCGCTTCGAGGTGAAGCCGCCGTTTTCGGCGTTCCGGTATTGCTACTGCAGCCGCTGTCGCAAGGCGAGCGGCGCTGCGCACGCGGCGAACATCGTCGTGCCGCAGAACCAGCTGACGTGGCTCGCGGGCGAATCGCTGATTCACCGCTTCGATCTGCCGGGTGCGAAGCGCTTCGCGGTGTGCTTTTGCACGAAATGCGGGACGCGGATGCCGCACAAGATTCCGACGACGGAGAATTATCTGGTGCCGGCGGGCGTGCTGGATGCGAGCCCGGAGAAGCAACCCGAGCACAGTATTTTTTGGGCATCGCGCGCGGAGTGGTATGTCGAGCCGGCGGCGCATCCGAAGTTCGACGAATACGCGCAGTAGCCTCCTCCCAATGAATGAAAAGGGACAGACCCCAAGCGAGATTCGCTTCGGGGCCTGTCCCTTGAACAACTGACGGTCGTCTTCCCGGCGAAGGCCGGGATCCAGACTGCTTACTGGATTCCGGCGTACGTCGGAATGACGATCACCTTAACGTACGCCGGAATGGCGAGTCACTTGCAGCGGCGGCACTAATCGCGTACGCCCGGGTGACGACCACTCCGGAATAACGATGGCGTTAACGGCTGCTGCCGCTCGCGCTGCCGCTTCCGGATGCGCTGCCTGCGGCGCTACCGCTGCCGGAAGCGCTGCCGCCGGTCGTTCCACCGCCGCTGCTGCCGCCAAACGAGCTGCTCGGCGAGCCGCCGGCTGCGGGCGCGTCTCTCGTGCTCGTGCCTTGGTCACGCTTGCCGTGAGCAGGCGGAACACCGGTGCGCGAGGCCGCGTCTTCGCTCTTGCCAGGCGTGCGTCCGCCTTCGCGCGAAGCCGATTCACCGCTGCGTCCGGGCGAGCGCGATTGCTGCTGCATGCACTGTTCGCGCGCGGAACCGGTCATGCCTTCGCAAGATGTCGTGCCGCTGGCCGAGCCCGCCGTGCTGCCGCTGCCGGTGGCGCCGCTTCGCGTTCCGGTGCTGCTGCCGTCTCCGGTGGCGCTTCCGCTTCCAGCGGCGCTGCCTGCCGCGCTACCGCTCCCGGCCGCGCTGCCGCCGCTCGTTGTGCCACTCTGGGTTCCGGTGCTGCTGCCGTTGCCAGAGGTGCCGCCGCTGGTCCCGGCGCTGCTGCCGTCACCTGAACGGCTGGTGCTGCCGACGTCGCCGCTCGTGGACCCGGCGGCGCTTCCGCTTCCCGAACCACTGGCAGAGCCGCTGGCGGTTCCGCCGGTGGACCCGCGAGTGGTGTCTGCTGCGAGCGACGCTGCCGAGAAAGCGAGCGACACTGCTGCTGCGATCGCGAGCATCTGATGCTTCATCATAGGCACTCCTTATCGAAAAGTGCGCGATAAACGCGCGTACCGGGAAGTTGAAGCAATCCGCGTGCCGTGGTGCGCCGCATGAAGCGGGTGGTTTGGGCGCCAATGACGGCAGTTACCAGACAAACCGAATTGTAAAAATGACGAGAATGGAAAATTTGCAAAAGACCGGCAAGATATAATCCACAACTCACTGAAGGAGCTGCCACATGCTTTCCATGTATCAGGCCAGCGCGCCGCGCTTCGTGCACGTGCTGAACAATCTCTCCGCGATGCTCGACAAGGCGCAGGCCCACGCCGAGGCCAGGAAGATCGATCCCGCGGCGCTCACGACATTTCGTCTGTTCCCCGATATGTTCCCGCTATCGCGTCAGATTCAGGTTGCGTGCGACGTGTCGAAAGGCGTGGTCGCGCGTCTTGCGGGTGTGGACGTGCCGAAACACGAAGACACCGAGCAAACGTTTGCCGAATTGAAGGCGCGTATCGCCAAAACGGTGGCATTTATTCAGTCGATACGGCCCGAACAGATCGACGGCAGTGATGACAAGGAGATCGTCGTGAAGCTCGGGAAGCAGGAGTACCGCTTCAAGGGCATGCAGTATCTGCTCAGCTACGGGCATCCGAATTTTTATTTTCATGCGACGACTGTGTACAACATCCTGCGGCACAACGGCGTCGAGCTTGGGAAGAAGGATTTCGTCGGCGAGTTTTAGGATTACACCACCCCGTCTGCTTCGCAGCCACCACCCCGTCTGCTTCGCAGCCACCCCTCCTAATGTAGGAGGGGAAGATTGTTTTCTTGCTGCTCGGATCAGAAGATTCTTTCTTTCCTCCTCCTCCGATGAGGGGAGATTTGTTTTCTCCCCTCCTCCGATGAGGAGGGGTGGCAACTACGTTGACGGGGTGGTGCCGAGAAAAACGGCGCAGCACTCGCGCGCTGCGCCGTTCCTTGCGGTGCGACGACGATTAACCGCCGCCGCCTCCGCCTCCACCACCATCTCCGCCACCACCACCGCTACCGCCACCGCTGCCGCCGCCGGCACCACCTGCGCCGCCGCTTCCAGCGCCGCTGCCGCCATCGCTGCTGCCGCCGCCGCTGTCGCTGCTGCCACCGTTGCCGGTGCTGCCTCTACGCGATCCGCCGGCGGCCGGAGAGTCCGACGTGCCGGGCGTGCGCGGAGACGATTGCTGTTGCTGCATGCAGGTCTGGAGCGCCGAGCCCGTCAAGCCTTCGCACGCTTTCGCGCCGCGCGCGGTGCCGGCGCTGCTGCCATCGCCCGAACCACCGTATGCGCCGGCTGCGAACGACGTCGCCGAGAAACTCAACGATGCCGCGGCTGCCGCCATTAGTAATTGCTGCTTCTTCGTCATGGAAACTCCTTCATCGATGAAAATTACGCGAGGTTTCGCGCGAGCCAAGTAAAGCAAGGCGCATGCCGCTGGCGAGTCGCGTTGAGCAACGGTCACACCGCGCATATCGAAGGGTGTCACGGCGTATGTGCGCGAGTTGTAAATGTGACCGCTGATGAAAAATCTACACGGCGATCGCGATGGATCACGCGCCCCGGCGCTCCACGCCATCCCTCCTCATTGAAGGAAGGGAAATCATTGTCCGTAAGTTTCGTGTAAGCCGCCGCTGATACACACGTGAGGCATCGTGTGAATACATCGGATCGATCGCCAGAAAGGAAGAATATTGTGACGCACCTGCATCGAACAGTTCGGTTGTTGCCGGTGTTGTGTTTCGCTGCAGCCGCGGCGATTGCATCAGCGGCCGAGGAGGCGCCCAAGCCGTTCGTTCCGGTCGAAGGCCAGGCGGGCAAGGACGTGGTGTGGGTGCCGACGCCGCACGTGCTGATCGAGAAGATGCTCGATCTCGCGATGCTGACGGAACAGGACTTCGTGATGGATCTCGGCTCCGGCGACGGGCGCGCCATCATCGCGGCGGCGCGTCGCGGTGCACGCGGTATCGGCGTCGAATACAACCCGGCGATGGTGGAACTCGCGCGCCGCACCGCTGAAAAGGAGGGCGTCGCGGACAAGGCGCAGTTCGTGCAGGGCGATATGTATGAAGCCGACATATCTAAAGCGACCGTGCTCGCGCTGTTCCTGCTGCCGGAGAATCTCGAGCGGCTGAAGCCGAAGTTTCTGGCGCTGCCGCCGGGGTCGCGGATTGTGCTGAACGGTTTCGATATTCCCGAATGGACTGCGGATAAGACCGAACGCGCGGAAGGCGATTGCGGCGCGTGGTGCACGGCGCATCTGTATGTCGTGCCGGCGAAGGTGGGGGGGACGTGGAAATTTCCCAGCGGCGAACTTACGCTGCAGCAGAAATATCAGACGCTCTCGGGCACGTTCTCTGCGAACGGCAAGCACACGCCGATCAAGGATGCCAGGATGAAAGGCGATCGCATCTTTTTCACCGTATCCGGTGTGACGTATGTCGGGCGCGTGAACGGCAATGCGATGACCGGCAGGACGAAGGGCGGCGCGGCGGGCATGTGGCACGCTGCGCGCGCGTTTTAGCTCACACCACCTAAGGGCGCTCTCGCGCCGTAGGAAGACAATTTCGGCTACACTGGATTCCGGATCATTGTCCGGAATGACGCAGCGTAGTCTCCCGCGGAATGCGCCTTCATCTTCCCGGCGAAAGCCGGGATCCAGAACAGTTCACTAACGTAACCTAAGGCGTACCCGATGTCTCACTGGTTCGAGTATTTCCCCGGCAATCACATGTGGTCCCAGGGCATGATGTTCGGGATCGAGATGCAGACCTGGGGCGCGGCGGCGCTCGGCGAAATCGATCAGATCGGACAGAGGCTGAAGGCTCACGTCGGCGACAACGAAAAGTGGTGGGAGGAATGGACCGCGATGGCGCAGCGCATCGAGGGTTTCGGTGACGCCGCCGAACGCGATGGCTGTGCATTGACCGCGGGAAGCTACTATCTGCGCGCGGCGATCTATTACTTCTGCGGCGAGCGCTTCATCGCGCCGTCGGAGCGCAAGTGGGAGACGTATCGCAGTTGTCTGCGCTGCTTCCGCAAAGGGATCGCGCAGCGCTATCCCAATATCGAACGCGTCGAAGTGTCGTACGAAGAAACGACGCTGCCGGCGTGGTTTCTCAAGTCCGATGTGCCGGCACGCGCGCCGGCGGTCGTGATGTTCGACGGCCTCGACAACGCGAAGGAAATGAGCGTGCTCTTCGGCGGCGTCGAGATCGCGCGGCGCGGCATCCACGTGCTTGCGATCGACGGGCCGGGGCAGGGCGAGGCGCTGCGGCTGCAGGGCATTGCGAGCCGCTACGACTACGAAGTGCCGGCGCGTGCGGCGTTGGAATATCTCTGCGGGCGTCCCGACGTCAATCCGAAGCGCGTCGCGGTGATGGGTTTCAGCATGGGCGGCTACTATGCGCCGCGCGCTGCCGCGATGGAGCCGCGCTTCGCCGCGTGTGTCGCGTGGGGCGGGCACTTCGATTATCACGAAGCGTGGGTGCGGCGGCGCAAGATCATGGAGTCCGGCGGCACGAAGATTTCTGCGCCGTCGTTCCAGTTGCCGTGGGTGCTCGGCATGCCGGACATGGAGGCGTGCATGAAGAAGCTCGAGGGCTATCGCCTCGCGGGCGTGGCGGAGCGCATTCAGTGTCCGTTCTACTGCATCCACGGTGAGAACGACAACATCGTGCCGCTCGAATTCGCGCTGCGGCTGCATGACGCGGTGAG
>DATFGD010000487.1:0-4550 GCA_035249725.1 Burkholderiales bacterium | reverse complement strand
ACCGCGTCCGCCGCCATTTGCCCGGGAATAGCAGGCGGCGGATGATCGGGTAAGCATGCCGTAACGGCTTGATACCCATAGGCGCGCCCCCGCATGCAGCGTAGTCCGTTCGGGTCAACGGCCTGCGCACATCTCTCGCGAGGCAACATCGACCGGCATCGAGGCTTCGACTGCCAGCGTGGCGATCGGGCTCGCTTTATTTAGCCAGCAAGCGACGCCCGAGCTCTGCACCGATCAGCAGATGCGTAAATTCGGAGATGTGATGGTGACCGTGGGGCGTGTGAAATTCCGCTACGCCGTCGAAATCCGCGAGCACAGCATGGCTCGATACCGTCTCGACACCCGTCTCCTTCAGCCGCTCCATAAGGGGCTGCGACAGGGAAGATGCATAGCGAAGCGGACCGGCCCGCATCGGGATGTCTACCACGATCAGCCGGATGCCGCGTTCCGTGCAGAAGCGCTGCATGCGCGCGATGAGCGCTGCGGCGAGCGCGACCGCCTCTTCCGGCTGTTCTGCGCTGTTCGCCACGGCATATTCGACGTCCGTCGGTTCGGCCGCTGTGGCGTGGAGCGCCTGGCTGCGCAGCGCACTTTTGAAATACGCCCAGACGCCGTTGAATACGATCGAATAGAGGTATGAGTTCTCCCCCAACCACTTCACGCCGGGGATTGCATAAATGGCATTCTGGATTCGAACGCCCGGTATGTGCTCATACTTGCGTGATTCGAGCGCCCCTTGGTCCAGCGCGAACAGACCGGCTTTGAGATTATCCTCGAAGTCGTTCGCATAGAAACCGAGCACGACCGCGTCCGGCTGATAGCGGTAGCCCTCGTTTTCCAGGAACGCGAGCGCTTCGGCCGTGCTGTATCCGGATACGCCGGCATTTGGGACTTCAGCGCGCGCGTTGCGCCCGGCGAGATAACGCTCCAGCACTGCCGAGAACGTAGCATCCTGGCGGACTTCGTAGCCCTGCGTGTGCGAATCGCCCAGGCTCAGTACTCGAAGCGTGCCTGCACGCTTCTCGTAAGGAAAATCGCGCGCATTACGAAAGCCGTGGCTGTTCGTCACGAACTTCCAGGAGCCGTCCACGCTGGTGTGCCAGAACTCGGCATTGGGACGGATTCCGCGCAACGTGTAGGGTCCATAGCGGTAGTCGGTGTGGTAGCGCGGAAACATCACCGCCCCGTCCTTGAAGAGCAGCCGCACTACGGCTTCGCCAAGCAGCAGCGTGACGATCAGACTTATAGTGACGAGTGCAAGCGGAACAAGCAGCCCTTTGAGAAACCCAATCCGCCTGTCCGCCGCTCGCTGGGGCGTTGCATCGTCACCGCGCCGTGGAGTAGCCTCTGCAGAAAGATCGCTTCGCATAATGTCTGGGATCGCCTATGCTGTCGCGGTTCCGATCACCGAGGTCGCCGCTGTAAACTTCAGATCCTTATCCGGAGAGATTGGCATCCGACTCTCCGCGCGTGCCTCTGTTCCATACTCCTGCCAGCTCTTGATCTGCAATTCCGCCACGTTCTTTCTCGACAGCGCTTCAACCAATCGCTGCGCGAGCTGGATATTCGTGATGAGCGGGATACCCAAATCGGCAGCTTTGCGCCGGATCATGTAGTCGTTGGTCAATTCCTCCTCCGCGACGTTCTTCGGGATATTGATCACCAGATCGACTTTGCGCTGACCGAGATATTCGAGGGTGTTCGGAGAACGGTTAGCCGCCGGCCAGTGCAGCAATGTCGCTGGAATGCCGTTGGCCTCGAGAAACGCCGCGGTCCCTTCCGTCGCGAACAAGTCGACGTCCATGTCGCGCAAGGTTCGTGCACTTTCGAGAAACGCAGCCTTGTGCTCGATCGGCCCCGTCGAGAGCAGGACGCTGCGGATCGGCAAGCGAAACCCCACCGCGAGCAGCGCCTTGAGGAAAGCCTCCTCGAAATCGTCTCCAAGGCACCCTACTTCGCCAGTAGATGCCATTTCGACGCCAAGCACCGGATCGGCGCCTTCCAGCCGGGTGAATGAAAACTGCGGCGCCTTTACACCGACGTACTCGATATCCATCAAGGATCCGTTGTACACCGGCACCGGCCGGCCCATCATGACGCGGGTGGCAATGTCGATGAGGTTTATCCGCATCACTTTGGAGACGAAGGGAAAGCTGCGCGAGGCGCGCAGATTACATTCGATGACGCTGACGTGGTTACCTTTGGCGAGGAACTGAATATTGAACGGGCCATGTATGCGCAAAGCCGCCGCGATGCGGGACGAAATCCGGCGTATCCGCCGTATCGTTTCCAGATACGTGCGTTGGGGTGGCAGCACGAGCGTCGCGTCACCGGAATGAACGCCGGCATTCTCGACGTGTTCGCTCACTGCTGCGGCAACGAGGTCGCCATGGCAGGCCACGCCATCCAATTCCAGCTCGCGTGAATTTTCCAGAAACTTGCTGATGACTACCGGATAGCGAGGCGATACGGTTGTGGCGCGCCTCAAGAACTTTTCCAGCTCGGCGTCGCTGGACGCCACGCCCATGGCGGCGCCGCTCAAGACGTAAGAAGGTCTAACCAGCACGGGATAACCGACGGTGCGCGCGAATGTCAGTGCGCCGTCAATGGTGACCAGCTCTTTCCAGGCGGGCTGTTCGACTGCGAGCGTATCGAGCAGGCGGGAGAATTTATGACGGTCCTCCGCCTTGTCGATACTGCTTGCCGAGGTGCCCAGCAGACGAATGCCATTCTCGCCAAGCGCAACCGCGAGATTATTCGGGACTTGGCCGCCGACCGACACGACAACGCCCAGCGGCCGGTCGCGACGGCAGATTTCGAGCACCGTTTCCAGGCCGATCTCCTCGAAATACAGGCGGTCAGCCTCGTTGTAATCGGTGCTCACCGTTTCCGGGTTGTGGTTGATCATCACGGTCTTGTAGCCCATCTGCCGCAACGCCTGCACCGCATTCACCGCACACCAGTCGAACTCGACCGAGCTGCCGATGCGGTAGGCACCCGAGCCGAGCACCACCACGGCGCCATCAAAGGTTCCGCCGTCGATGTCATTTTCGGTACCGTTGTACGTGAGATAAAGGTAATTGGTTTGCGCCGGGTACTCGGCCGCCAGCGTGTCGATTTGCTTGATGCATGGCACGATGCTGGCATCCATGCGTCTTTGCCTCACCAGCTTCTCGGAAGTGTTTTGCAGAAAAGCGATCTGCGCATCCGAGAAGCCGGCCCGTTTTGCCGTCGCAAGCATTGCCGTCGACGTGTCGCGCTGCAAGCTTCGCTCGATTTCCACGAGACCTTGGATACGCTGCAGGAACCATGTATCGATGTGCGACAGCCGTTGCACCTCCTCGACGCTCCAGTCATTGCGGAAGGCCTCGCCTATGGCATGGATGCGTTCCGGCGTGGGCTCGCGCAGCAGGGCCTCGTAATTATCGGGGTGTCGCGAGCTCGCCCCACCCGCTTCCAGCATCCGCAGCGCCTTCTGCAGCGCCTCCTCGAAATTGCGGCCGATAGCCATGACCTCGCCCACCGATTTCATGGACGAGCCGATACTCTGCGAAGCATTACGGAATTTTTGCAGATCCCAGCGCGGCGCTTTCACGACCACATAGTCGAGCGCCGGCTCAAAGCAGGCACGGGTCACACCGGTTACCGCATTGGGCAGCGCGGCAAGGTTATGCCCCAGCGCCAGCTTGGCGGCAACGAACGCGAGCGGATAGCCGGTGGCCTTGGACGCCAGCGCCGAGCTGCGCGACAAGCGTGCGTTGACTTCTATAGCGCGGTACGCGCCACTCGCAGGATCAAGCGCAAACTGGATATTGCATTCCCCCACCACGCCCAGATGACGCACGGTGCGGATCGCGATCTCGCGCAGCGAATGGTATTCGCGATTGGTCAGCGTCTGGCTCGGGGCAACCACGATGCTCTCGCCGGTATGGACACCCATCGGGTCCACGTTTTCCATGTTGCAGACGACGATGCAGTTGTCGAAGCAATCGCGCACCACTTCATATTCCAGTTCCTTCCAGCCGACGAGGTATTCCTCGATCAGCACCTGCGGACTGTGTGCCAGGGCCCTGGACACGCGCTCCGCGAGCTGCTTCTCGTCCAGGCACACACCCGAGCCGAGCCCACCAAGCGCATAGGCAACGCGTGCCATGACGGGATAGCCGATCTGCCTTGCCAGTAACACCGCTTCCTCAGGCGTGTTCGCAGCAGCGCTGCGCGGCACTTCCACTCCGATTTCACGAAGCCGGGCGATGAATAAAGCACGGTCCTCGGTGGCCTCGATGGTGCTGATCGGCGTACCCAGGACGCTCACGCCGCAGCGCTCAAGAAGGCCTTCGCGTGAAAGCGCCAGACCGCAATTCAGCGCCGTCTGGCCGCCGAAACCCAGTGCAATGCCGTCGGGGCGCTCGCGCTCGATCACCGCGGCGACGAACTGCGGCGTGACGGGCAGGAAATAAACACGATCCGCGAGCCGCTCGGACGTCTGGATGGTGGCGATGTTCGGATTGACCAGTACCGTCGCGACGCCCTCCTCCTTGAATGCCTTG
>DATFGD010000486.1:0-4384 GCA_035249725.1 Burkholderiales bacterium | reverse complement strand
GCCGCCCGCCGCGCGCAGATCGTCGCCCACTGTGCTCGAAAGATCGATCGAACCGGCCGCGACGACGGCATCGCCTCGGACCGGCTGGCTTACGCTCACCCGGCCTGCCGCAGCGTAGAGATCGCCTTCCACCGGCGCATCAATTTTTACGTCCGCGCCCGTGGCGTACACGTTGGCCGCTTGCCCGTCGTCCGCGGCGGCCGGTGCAGCGAATACCAGCGCAGCCGCACTTGCCGATGCGAGCCGGCGAACTGCGGCGACGCACCCTCGCGCTGAAAAAACGCTCATAGGTTCTCGGTTGATCTTGTAATCCGGGAATCCGCCCCAATTTGGCCTGTGATTGTAACCTTTTCAGGTATAATGCTTTTTCGTTTTCTGCGGGGGTAGCCCATGCCTATATACGAATACCGGTGCGCGGACTGTGGATATCAGCACGAGTATCTACAGAGAATGAGCGATGCGCTGCTCACGGACTGCCCGGAATGCGGGAAGCGCACGTTCAACAAGTTAGTCAGTGCCGCCGGATTCCAGTTGAAGGGCGGTGGTTGGTACGCGACTGATTTCAAGAACAACGGCGCCAAGCCCAAAAAAGAATCGGATAAACCCGCAGAAAGCAATGACAAACCGGCTCAAACCGACGGGAAAGCATCTGAATCCAAAGCCGACGCGGCGTGCGGAACGGGCGCTTGCCCGGCGTGTAGTTAGCGCCGCGTGCGGGGGTGTCCTGTAACTCCGCGGCGCGGTTGTTGCAGTAAGCAACACGGCCGTTGCATAGTTCAATATCACGCTGCGCTTCGCTATGATCCATGTTGAGCCCGCCGCTCGGCGGCCGCTTCCGGTTTTCAGTCCCTCATGTCACGCAAGACCTTAGTTAAACGCTATTTCATCACAGGCCTCCTCATCTGGGTGCCGGTTGTGATCACCTTGTGGGTGCTCAACTTGCTGGTGAGCACCATGGACCAGACGCTGTTGCTGGTACCGGCTGCCCTGCGCACCGAAGCCTGGCTTGGCGTGCATATTCCGGGATTGGGCGTGCTGTTGACGGTCCTCGTGGTCTTTCTTACCGGCGTCTTCGCCGCCAACATGATCGGTCAGCGACTGGTGGCGTTCTGGGAAGGGTTGCTCGCTCGAATCCCGGTGGTGAATTCGATTTACAACGGCGTGAAGCAGGTGAGCGATACGCTGTTCTCGCCTTCCGGTCAGGCTTTCCGCAAGGCTTTGCTGGTGCAGTGGCCGCGTGAAGGGATGTGGACCATCGCCTTCCTCACCGGCACGCCGGGCGGCGACGTGACGTGCCATCTCGGAGGCGACTACCTCAGCATTTACGTTCCGACGACACCGAACCCGACCGGCGGTTACTTCGTCATCGTGCGCCGAACCGACATCATCGAACTCGATATGACCGTGGACGCCGCGCTGAAGTACATCGTATCGATGGGTGTCGTTGCGCCCAATGGCACCGCCCGCAAACTCGATCCGCGTATCGTCGCGCCGAGCGGCGAAGAGCCGCGGCAGCCGCACGCCGTAAATCAGTAAGGTGTCGGGTGTTCCCGACTCCTGCTCGACACCCTCAAATCCTTATCCTCGATCCTGTGGTGACGCATGCGTAGCGAATACTGCGGCCTGGTGAGCCGGAAGCACCTCGACAGCACCGTGACCCTTTGCGGCTGGGTGCACCGGCGCCGCGATCACGGCGGCGTGATCTTCATCGATCTGCGCGACCGGGAAGGGCTGGTGCAGATCGTGTGCGACCCGGACACGCCGGCCACTTTCCAGACCGCGGACCGGCTTCGCAGCGAGTTCGTCATCAAAGTGTCCGGCCGCGTGCGCCGCCGGCCGGAAGGCACGGTGAATCCAAACCTCGTGAGCGGGGAAGTCGAGGTGCTCGCGCACGACATCGAGATTCTCAACCCGTCGCTTACGCCGCCATTTCAGATGGACGACGCGCAGCTCTCCGAAAGCGTGCGGCTCGAATACCGGTTCCTCGATCTGCGCCGGCCGCAGATGCAGCAGAATCTGCGACTGCGCTATCGCACGGCGATGGCGTTCCGGCAATTTCTCGATCGTCATGGGTTCATCGATATCGAGACCCCGATGCTGACGCGCTCGACCCCCGAAGGCGCGCGCGATTACCTTGTGCCCTCGCGCGTGCATCCCGGGCACTTCTTCGCGCTGCCGCAATCGCCGCAGCTCTTCAAGCAGTTACTGATGATTTCCGGTTTCGACCGCTACTATCAGATCGTGAAATGCTTCAGGGACGAGGATCTGCGCGCCGACCGCCAGCCCGAGTTCACGCAGATCGACATCGAAACTTCGTTCCTCGACCAGCAGGAAATCATCGAGCTCATGGAAGCGCTGATCCGCGACGTATTCAAGACGGTGCTTGGAACCGAGCTGCCGCAACCGTTTCCGCGTATGCGTTACGACGACGCGATGACGCTCTACGGCTCGGACAAACCGGACCTCCGCGTGCCGTTGAAGCTGACCGAGCTTACCGATTTGATGGGCGAGGTCGAATTCAAGGTGTTTCGCGAGGCGGCGCAGTTGAAGGACGGCCGCGTCGCCGCGCTGAGCGTGCCGCGCGGGGGCGAACTGACCCGCAAGGAGATCGACGACTACACCGAGTTCGTGAAAATCTACGGCGCGAAAGGCCTCGCCTATATCAAGGTCAACGACGCTGCGAAAGGCGCCGCGGGGTTGCAGTCGCCGATACTGAAGTTCCTGCCGGAGCCTACGGTAAACGCCATTCTGGAGCGCACGTCCGCGCAAAACGGCGATCTCATCTTCTTTGGCGCCGATCGGGCGAAAGTGGTCAACGAAGCGCTCGGTGCGCTCCGCGGGAAAGTCGGCCACGAGCACGGACATTTCGAAGCCGGGTGGCAGCCGCTGTGGGTCCTCGATTTTCCGATGTTCGAATGGGACCAGGATGAGAAGCGCTGGATGGCGATGCATCACCCGTTCACCTCGCCTGCCGACGGCCATGAAGACCTGCTCGATTCGAATCCGGCGGCCGCGCGCGCAAAGGCGCACGATATGGTGCTGAACGGCTGGGAAATCGGCGGCGGCTCGGTGCGGATACACCGGCAGGAAGTGCAGTCCAAGGTATTCGATGCGCTCGCAATCAGTCCCGAAGAGGCGGAAGCGAAGTTCGGCTTCCTGCTGCAGGCGCTGCAGTACGGGGCGCCGCCGCACGGCGGGATCGCGTTCGGGCTGGACCGTATCGTTACGCTGATGGCGGGCGCCGATTCGATCCGCGACACGATCGCGTTTCCCAAGACGCAGCGCGCCCAGTGCCTGCTTACGCACGCGCCGAATACCGTGGACGAGAAGCAGTTGCGGGAACTGCACATCCGGCTGCGGCAGCCAGAGTAGAAAACCTAAGCCGCCAAGGACAGCGACAGATTTGCAATGCGGTTCCTGACCGTCTTGTTCTTCGCAATATCGCTTGCGCCCGGTGCGGCGCTGGCACGGGGTGAGGCGCCCGCGGCGCTGAAGGCGGATCAGCACGCGCCCGCGGCGATTGCGGTGGCCGAGCTGCCGCGCGAGGCGCGCGATACCTTGGCGCTGATACGACAGGGCGGGCCGTTTCCCTACGACCGCGACGGCGCCGTTTTCGGCAATTTCGAGAAGCGGCTTCCCCCACGATCACGCGGCTACTATCGCGAGTACACGGTGCCCACGGCCGGGCTGAGACACCGCGGCGCACGCCGCATCGTCGCCGGCCGGGACGGCGAGTACTACTACACCGACGATCACTATGAGAGCTTCAGGCGCATCACCCCGTGACGACGAGCCCACAATTTCCATTCGAACCTGCGCACTCGGGACTCTACCGGACGCCGCCCGCACTCGATCTTCTGCAGCAGGCGGCAGCGCGGCTCGGGATCGCGTATTTCAGGCTCGATCTTCGCCAGGTGAGCGACAAGCGCAATTTCCTGGATGCTTGCGCACGCGCGTTTGGGTTCCCTGCATCCTTCGGCCACAACTGGGATGCCTTCGCCGATAGCGTGCAAGATCTCTCATGGCATCCCGGACGGGGGTATCTCGTGCATCTGCAGGACGTCTCGGACTTCGCCCGTGCCGCGCCACACGACTACGCTACTGCCATGGAAATTCTCGGTCACGCCGCAGCCTACTGGAAAGCGCGCGCGACGACCTTCATCGTGCTCATCGACGATGCGCAGGACCTTCCGCTTTTCACCGCATGAATTCGATCGTGTACAAAGTTCCGGTTTCGGTGCTGGTCGTTATCCATACGCCGGCACTGGACGTACTGCTGCTCGAGCGCGCGGACCGTCCGGGATTCTGGCAGTCGGTGACGGGAAGCCAGCACGAGGGCGAAACACTGGAACAGACGGCGGTGCGCGAGACGAAAGAGGAAACC
>DATFGD010000485.1:0-2494 GCA_035249725.1 Burkholderiales bacterium | reverse complement strand
TGCCGTTGTGGTTCGGCATCCGCAACATCTCCAGCGCCCTGTTCGGTCTGCCCGTGGCATTTATCGTCACCATCGTGGTCAGCCTGATGACACGCGAACCGTCCAAGGAGATGCAGGAGTTCGTCGATTCGATCCGTATGCCCAAGGGCGACGTTGCCTGGGCCAAGGGAGCCACGCACGATTAAGCACCTGCCGCGTTAGGTCGCGAAAAGCCCGCTCCACGCGGGCTTTTCGTTTTTTACGTTCTATAATTCACGCGATGAAAATGACAATTCCACGATTTGTTGCTACTGCCGTGCTGGGCGTTGCGCTTGCGCTCACAGGCTGCGCCAAGGGCCAGGACGAGCAGCTCGCCTACGACGTTTGTCTGCAATCCGCGAAAAAAGACCCGAAGTATGGCAAAGCCGCGTTCGCCAAGAAGGAGCAGTCGAACATCCAGGCTTCAGCCGGCGACTCCGGCATCCGGGTCAACATTCCCTATGAGCTCGACAGCAAGAAGGAACTCTACCAGTGCATCGCCGACAAGCAGTCCGACGGCAGCTATAAGGTGACGTTCTAGGAACCGGCGAGCGCTTTCGCGAGTTCAGCGGCTACCACGCGTCGTTGCATTTCCTGGCTCACCGCAACCATCCGAAAACGAACGGCGCCGTAGACCACTTCTTCGTCAAGATCGCGCATGCTGGAGTGTATCGGCAGCGTGTCGAAGAGCCGTTTCGCAGAGTGGTCGGCGACGTCCAAAGCCTGTTGCGGTTCACCGGCTACGACCGACCGCATCCTTAAATTAAAGGATGCGATCGCATCGTCCCAGCCCTGCGGCCGGTGGAGCGGTGCCGGCAGGGGCATCAATACTGCTGAATACAGGTCGATGAAGGCCTCGCCTAGCCGTGGGCGTGCCTCCGGTCTGACATGGGGCCGAAGACAGCCCTCCGCCACAATAAGCAGATCGCCCAGAACCGACACAAACGCTTCCCAGCGGCACACATCGAGGGCCTTGAGGAAAGGCTGTTCGGTGAAGAGCGCATAGCTTGCAAGTCCGGTCTTGCCGCGGCAGTAGTCGATTGCACACTTCTGGGCGATGAGAGAAGCGCGCTCCTGAACGAACTGCTGGAAGACTTCCACCGTCTCGATGGGCGCCGGGCGCAGCCGTTCGGCAAGCCGGCGCCACCAGGCGCTTACCAGGCCCGGTGCGGATCTCGATGTTGAAGCCGTGGGAACTGTCATGAACAATATGCCCGCATTGGAATCGCCATTTGCATTCACCGGGTAAGTTATCATGTTAGCGTACGCGGCGTTTCCCCACGGAGCGGATAACAACAATGCAAGGCGAAAACCTCTGGTGGTCCTACTGGTACTTTCATTTCCCGAACTACGCGCTTGCGCTGCTGTTCTGGACGCTGATCGGCCGTTTCATGTTTGCGATCTTTTTGCCGCCAGACTCGCCGAACTACATCTATCGCTGGTTTCGCCGTCTGACCGACTGGTTGATGCGTCCCGTCGCCTACATTACGCCGTCGATCATGCCGCCGCTGACGCTCGCTCCGGTCGCGGCGTTCTGGGTGGCGATGGCGCGGGTTGCGTTCTTCATGGCTATGTACAAGTTCGGTTTGACGCCACGCCTGGTGCAATAACGCCATGTTCGATCGAAATACCCTTTTCCTCTTCGTGCTCGTGGTATGCGCGGTGAACGGCATCTTCTCGCCTTACCTCAAGATCGCGATTCCGGTAAGCGCCGTGCTGATGCCGGAGCTTTTTCCGCGCACGGTGGAATGGGTGCTCTTTTGGGCGTCCATCATGCTCTCCAGCGGGACGCTGCTTTTCAGCGGAATCCCCGCCGCACTCTACGAGCGACTGGTCGATCCCGGCTCGGAAAGCGTCACTTCCATGTGGATTTGGTTTGCCGGGGCCGCTCTACTGACTTTCCCTGCTTTCCTGAGGTTCGCCTAGCAACTCGGCGGGCAGACGCCGAATTCCCGCGTGATAAAATCCGCGCTTCCGGAGAGGTGGATGAGTGGTTTAAGTCGCACGCCTGGAAAGCGTGTGTACGGTGAAAGCCGTACCGCGGGTTCGAATCCCGCCCTCTCCGCCAAACCGAATTGATTAAACAGAGTTTTTAGGCTTGTCTCAAACGTCTCCCACCAATACTCCCACCAATCGGATTATCAGATGGGATACGTGCCGAATCCGGGCCCATTTTCTGGGGTGGTTGCTGCGCCCCTTCCCTTGGTTCTCGAAAGCGACACTTCATTCATTGGTCAGAGCGCGCCCATCGCATCGCCTCCTTCACGTCCTCGTGGAAGTCCGGTCCATGCGACCCAGCTACGAGGTAAGCGAACACCTGCTGAAGCGAATTACGTAAAAAGAAATAATCGTCGTGACTCAGTGGCGCATACGGGTTGTCACCGAATCGACTAGCCGGATGCAGTGTCATGATGCGCTGGTCGTAGAATTCCCCGAAGTAACGCTCAATGGCCGCTGGTGGCGCACGACCCATCGG
>DATFGD010000484.1:0-4402 GCA_035249725.1 Burkholderiales bacterium | reverse complement strand
AGAAGATCAAGCGCTACATCGTGATGCCACCTAACATTCAGGGCAATCCCGAGGCGATATTCGAGGTCGTGCAAATACCAGGTGGCGAAATACTAAGTGTGAAATTGAAGCGCAGCAGTGGCAATCCAGCATATGACGCAGCAGTCGAGCGTGCGATCCATAGGGCGTCGCCGCTACCACCACCACCCAACGGGGTCCGGTTCGCCGAAGTGAGGGAATTCGAGGCGAAGTTTCGGCCCAAGGAATAGGAAACATGCATGAGACCAACTAGAGTCAAGACACCTTTATTCGGCCTGTATTCCGAGCGAGGATACCGGATGTTTGCCCATTGGTTTTCTATGCGAACTGTCAAAGTTTTCTTCACTTCTGTTCTCATTGGGCTGGTTTTGGCGCCGACCGCGGGGCGAGCGGCACTTGACATCGAAATCATCGGCGCCGGCGCGAAACAGATTCCGATCGCCATCGTCCAGTTCCGTGCCGAGGATACCTTGTCGCAGGCGATCACGCCGGTCATTGCGGCCGATCTCGCGCGGAGCGGTTTGTTTCGGGCGATCGATGCGGGCGGCGTGAATCCGCTTCCCACCGAACCGGCTGAAGTGAATTACGGCACGTGGACGGCACGTGGCGCCGAAGCGCTCGTAATCGGCAACGTGGTCGCGCAGCCGGACGGCCGTTACGAAATACGGTTTCGGCTGATGGACACTCTCAAGCAGACTCAGCTCGCCGGTTTCGCCTATACCGCGAGCGCCGCCCAATTGCGGCTCACTGCGCACAAGATTGCCGACGTCATCTACGAAAAACTGACCGGTGACGTGGGCGTTTTTTCGACCCGCATCACCTACATCGTAAAACGGGGAACGCGCTACGAGTTGCAGGTCGCGGATGCGGACGGCTACAACGCACAAAGCGTGCTCGCTTCCAGCGAGCCGATTATTTCGCCATCATGGTCGCGCGACGGCACGCGTCTTGCATACGTTTCGTTCGAGGGACGCAAACCGGTGGTCTATGTGCAATCCCTTGTGACCGGTGCCCGCCAGGCGGTCGCAAATTTCCGCGGAAGCAACAGCGCCCCGGCCTGGTCGCCCGACGGCAGGCGGCTCGCCGTGGTGCTCACTCGCGACGGCAACTCCCAGATTTATCTCATCAATGCCGACGGGAGCGGCGCGCCGACGCGCGTGACGAGCAGCTCCGCCATCGACACCGAGCCCAATTTCTCGCCCGATGGACAACTCTTGTTGTTCACTTCGGATCGCGGGGGAAGCCCGCAAATCTACGGCATGCCGGTCACGGGCGGTCCCGCGCGGCGGCTTACCTTTGAGGGCAACTACAACGTGTCGCCGCGGTTCAGTCCCGACGGCAAGAACTTCGCTTTCGTGCAACGAAACGGCGGGCGCTTCAACATCGCGATACAGGATCTCGCATCTCGGCAGGTGCAGGTGCTCACCGACGGCACGATCGACGAATCGCCGAGCTTCGCGCCGAATGGCCGCATGATCCTCTATGCATCGACCGTCGGGGGGCGTGGTATATTAGCCGCGGTATCGAGCGATGGCAGGGTCCGCCAACGGCTCACCGAAACAGCAGGGGACGTGCGCGAACCCGCATGGGGCCCGCTGGTCAAATGACAGTGTTATATTTTCCGAGGAGCGGATTGATGAAAAGAATTCTGACGGGCATCGCTATAGCTGGCCTGCTGACAGCGTGCGCGAGCACGCCGGACGAACAGGAGGGTGCAAAAGTCGAGGAGCGCCTGCCGCAGGCGACCAAACCGGTGGAAACGAAACCCCCACCGAGCACGGCGACCCAACCGCTGGACACCGGTAAAGTGGCGGGCGATCCGTTGAAGGATCCCGCCAACATCCTGTCGAAGCGCAGCATTTACTTCGACTACGACAGCAACCTGGTGAAGGACGAGTACAAGCCGGTCGTTTCCGCGCATGCGAAGTATCTGAGCCAGAACCGGTCACGCCGCGTGCGCATCGAGGGCAACACCGACGAGCGCGGCAGCCGCGAGTACAACCTTGCGCTGGGACAGCGCCGCGCGGACGCGGTGAAGCAGATGCTCGAATTGCTCGGCGCTTCCGGCAACCAGATCGAGACGCTCAGCTTCGGCGAAGAAAAACCGAAACGGCCGGGGAACGACGAAGCCGCATGGGCGGAAAATCGCCGCGCCGACATCCGGTACCAGGGAGAGTAACCCGCAGGAGGCAGGCGCAACTTCATGAGCACGGTCATGCGAACCGTCATTCTCGCAGGCTTACTGGCGGCCGCCGCTGCAGCGGCGCCGGCAGCGGCGGCATTGTTCGGTGACGATGTTGCGCGCAAGCAGGTTGCCGAGCAGCAAAAGCAGATCGATGCCCTGTACCAGTATCAACAGCAGCTCACCGAACGCCTCGCCCGTGCCGAAGAAGCGCTCAAGAACCAGCCGGTCATGGAGCTGGCATCGCAGATCCAGGCGCTGCGCGAAGACATGCGGCAGCTCCGCGGCCAGATCGAAGTGGTAGGCCACAATATCGACATGGCGGCCAAGCGCCAGCGCGACATGTACGTCGATCTCGATACGCGATTGCGGCGCTTGGAGCAGGCCGCGGGCGGAGCAACTCTGCCCGGCGCGCCTCCAGCGGCGGCTCCTCCCGGGACGGGTGCGGCGCCGGGGCCGGGCGCGTCGACGTCTGCGCCCGCCGACGAGGGACGCGTCTACGAGGCCGCACAGCAACAGCGGCGCAGCGCGAACTATCCGGCCGCGATTGCGGCATTTCAGGCGTTTGTTGCGCAATATCCCAGGAGCCCGCTCGCAGCGCGCGCCCAGTACTGGATCGGCGACTCGTACTACAACCTGCGCGACTTCAAGAACGCGATCGCGAATCAGCAAAGGCTGTTGAGCGCTTATCCCGAGAGCTCTTCCGTGCCCGACGCGCTGCTCAATATCGCAAGCTCGCAGATGGAACTCGGCGACAGCGCCGCAGCGCGAAAGACCATGGATAGCCTGGTCGCGCGCTACCCGACCAGCGACGCCGCGGAAAAAGCCAAGCGACGGCTCGCGACATTGCGCTGAGCTTTCGCTTCATCGCGCCTCACGCATCATTACCCCGGACGACCGGCGGCTTCAGTCCATGAGGTTCGTCCTCACCGACTTCATCGCGAATTTGCAGTGCGGGTCACGTGCCGTGCTGCTGCGACGGGTCGCGCTCGACGAACTCCGCATCTCGCCCGATCAGCTGGTGCTGCTGGCGAGCGCGTTCTTCGCCATCCGACTCGTCATGGATGTGGCTTTCAACGGACTTCCCGGTTATCTCAACGTTCACGCGGTCGCGACGGAAACCGCCCTTATCGGCCTGCTCATGCTTGCGGCGTATATTGCGGCGCGGCTCACGCACGAGCCGCGCCTGCTTCTGGGCTATCCCATCATTTTGCTGGCGATGGAACCGTTTTTCCTTGCGCTGCAGGGCCTCTACGCCTGGGCCGCGCATAGTGGCCATGTGCCCGTCGCGCCCTCTGTCGCGGCGAACTTCGATACCACCGTCATGGCCTGGTTTCTGATCGCGGCATTGGTCTTCCTCCTGCGCGCGACGCCCGGACGATGGGTGATATCAGCCGCGGTGTTTGGCGCGTATAGCGGGGTGCTGCTCGCGAGCTTCTCGTGGTTGCCGCACCAGCCGATATGGATGGCGCGTCCCGCCCCTGCACCGACGCACGTTTCCATCGCGGATGAGGCGGCATTCCACGCGCAGCCGGCGCTGCTCAAGCGCGATCTCGACGCCGTGGAAGGCGAGCGTCCGGGCGTGGCGGATCTCTATTTCGTCGGTTTCGCCGCCTACGCGCACGAAGACGTCTTCATGAAAGAAATACAGGTGATCGACGAACTCTTCCGCGAGCGCTTCGACGCGGAAGGCCGCACGCTCACGCTCATCAACAATCCCAGGACCGCAACCGAGGTGCCGCTCGCATCGCTGACCAATCTCACGCGGGTGCTGGGCCACATCGGTGGCTTGATGAACCGGGACGAGGACGTGCTCGTGCTCTACATCACTTCGCATGGCACCGACAAACACCGGCTCTCGGTCGTGAACTGGCCGCTCAAGCTCGACGATATCGCTCCGGCCGCGCTGAAGCGTGCGCTGGACGATTCCGGCATCAAATGGCGCGTGCTCGCCATTTCGGCATGCTACGCGGGTGGGTTCATCGAGCCGCTCAAGAATGAGACGACACTTATCATGACGGCGGCGGATGCCCTCAAGCCGTCATTTGGCTGCGGCACGCAGTCGGAATTCACCTTCTTCGGCAAGGCGGTGTTCGACGAAGAGCTGCGGCGCACCTACTCCTT
Organism: Burkholderiales bacterium; assembly: GCA_035249725.1. Taxonomy (GTDB): domain Bacteria; phylum Pseudomonadota; class Gammaproteobacteria; order Burkholderiales; family SG8-41; genus DSOT01. Next base: position 78 of record DATFGD010000484.1, on the reverse strand, counting down.
CAGCGAGGCGTTTGCGCGCGCGCGTGACAGCATCGCGCAGCGCGAGCGCGAGCAGCAGTTCGAACCGAGCAATCCCCA
>DATFGD010000483.1:0-4210 GCA_035249725.1 Burkholderiales bacterium | reverse complement strand
GGAAACCGGCTGGAACAACGCTGCTTACTTAGGGTCTTCCTCTTTGATGAATTATTCCTCCATTGAGCCGACGAGGGCAGATGTAGATGCGCTGACGGGCCCTGCGGTGATCGAGTTCGGCAGCAACACCTGCGGCTACTGTAGCGCTGCGCAACCGCTGATCGCTGAGGCGTTCGCCGGGCACGCCAACGTGCGCCACATCAAGATTGAAGATGGCAAAGGCCGTCCGCTGGGCCGTTCGTACCGGGTGAAGCTGTGGCCGACGCTGATCTTTCTGAAAGACGGGAAAGAAGTGGAGCGTGTCGTACGCCCCAACGATGTGAATTCGGTTCGAAACGCCCTCGCCCACATTGTTCCGTAAGCTGATTCGATGGTTTGGGGTATGTTCGGTATTCGATGCGCTAGAACAATTCGCCGCAAGCTTTGCGCAGCGCAACGGGGCACTGCCCGACTTCTGCGTGCTAGCATAATGGAATGTACACAGCGATACGTGCAATCGTCCTTCTAGCCGTAATGGTCGCGGTACCACTCGGTGCGAAAGCGGCCTGCCCGCCGCTACTCGATAACCGGATGGAAACGCTGATGCACGGCGAGGCCTCGCTCTGCCAGTACAGCGGCAAGGTGCTGCTCGTCGTGAACACTGCGAGCCAGTGCGGCTACACCCCACAATACCAGGGGCTCGAAAAACCCTACCGGCGATACAAGGACCGCGGGCTGGTGGTGCTCGGCTTTCCGTCGAACGATTTCGGCGGCCAGGAACCCGGCAGCGCGAAGGAAATCGCGCGGTTCTGCGAAATCAACTACGGCGTAAGTTTCCCGATGTTCGCAAAGACGCGCGTCGCGTCCGAGGGCGGAAACCCGCTCTACGACCGGCTGACACGCGCGGCTGCCAGCCGCCCGCAGTGGAATTTCCACAAATATCTCGTCGATCGGCGCGGCGAAAAAGTGCTTGCATTCCCGAGCCGCGTCGCGCCCGACGACCGCAGGCTGCTCGCCGAGATCGAGCGCCTGCTGGCACAGCCCTAAACAAAGGAGAAAAAAACCATGGCCGATGATGCTGGCAAGCTCGTTTTGCGTCTTACTCTGGGCGTTCTGCTCCTGCTCCACGGGATCGCCAAAATCACGGGCGGCATCTCGGGCATCGAGAAGATGGTAGAGGGAGTCGGGCTGCCGAGCTACTTTGCGCTTGGAGCGTACGTGGGCGAGGTCCTTGCCCCCATACTTGTGATCATTGGTTTCTATTCGCGCGTAGGCGCGGCCTTGATCGTAGTGAACATGTTGGTCGCGATCGGACTCGCGCATCGGGCAGATCTGACCGTGCTCGCCGAAGGTGGCGGGTATGCCCTCGAGCTGCAGGGATTTTTTCTTTTCACGGCGCTGGCCCTCGTGCTGATGGGGCCCGGGCGCTTCGGCATCAACCGGCGATAAACGCGTACGAAATCTTGGTCATGACAGAATGACCGCTCACCCTTCGATGATACTCAGGGCAGTTGCCCAATTCGCCCGCGCGGGCTAGCGACGGCGCTTTTGTGCGGCTTTGCGCGGCGCCTTCGGCTGCTGCGATTCAGCGATCTCTTCGCCGCTGCGACCTGCGAGCTTGGGGTCGATATTGTCGTTGATCCACTTCGGGTCCCACCACTCCACCGGCAATACGGCGACCCCGTGCAAATACACGCCGTAGTGCAGATGATCGCCGGCGGCCAAGCCCGTTTCGCCGGTGTTGCCGATGATCTGCCGTTGCTTGATCGAATCGCCTTCTTTGACGTCGATGGAACTCAAATGGCTGTAAAGGGTAAAGAGTCCGAGGCCGTGATCGATGATGACGGTATTCCCGTAAATGCCCAAATCGCCGACAAAGGCGACCGTTCCGCTGTTGGCGGCTTCGACGGGATAACGCCTGGTGACCGACAGGTCGTAGCCGAGGTGATAGGCGCTGTCGATCTGTTCATTATTGTAGGTGTAGGTCCGCGCATCCGCGAAGTTCGCTTCGACTTTGGAATTGCTCAGTTGGATGAACGCGCCTTTCCAGAGTATCGACGGGGTGGATTTTTTCGTGATGGCCGTGATCTTGTCTTCGTTTTCTTTTCTGAGACCTTTGTTGACCGCGACGAAGACGTCTTTCGGAGCGCCCTGGCGCGCGCCGACATCGTTCAGCAACGGCGCAACCTTGCTCTGAACGAAGCTGTCGGAGATGGCGATGGTGCTCTTCCGGTATTTCACATTCTTGAGCTCATAGGCAAGCGACATTTCCCGTGTATTGCCCGCTTTGTCGCTGGCGACCAGCACCGCTTTGGTTTCTGCCGGAACGTTATAGGGATGGGCAAAAAACGCGATGAAGTGATCCGGGTGGTCTTTTACCTGCCCTTTGAAACCCGGGAAGAAATAATCGCCCATCTTCACCCCGCTCGTTACGGTATCCGCAGCCGGCTTGTAAACGATGGCGCCCACGCCGCCGAAGTTGACGTACCGGTCGTCGGCGATGAGCGCGACGGTGGGTGGCGTAACGTCGATCGTAAGTTCTTTTTGGAGCACGGTCTCGTTGCCGCGGAAAAATTTCCACAGCGAGCCGTCCCGCGCGCTGACTCGGAGCACCGCGGGTCCTTCCTTGATGCCTTTAAGCTTGGACGCGGCCAGAGCGAATTTCGTCTCTCTCGCCGGCTCGGCGTACTGCTCGGCGGCCAGGGTATGCTCGGTACCCCCTGCCGAAAGTGTCGCGGTAACCGCTCTCAATCCAGCGCCGTTATCAGTAATACGGATCTCCATCGGCGCGAGCCCGAGCACGCCGGAGTCCGGAGTAAGCGTAATTTGCGGCGGGTCCCGTTCGAGGCGCGGCCAGAAGTAATAAGCGCCGGCCAGAACCCCGACGACAATAATGAGAAAAAGGATAGCGATTGCCGGGAGTTTCCTCCGGGGTCTGTCAGATTCGAAAGTGCTCATGTTTCCTTGACGAGAAATAAACGATTAAAAATTCTGCGCGCTCGCAGTGTAATCGACGAAGCGATGCGCTCGGAGCAAGTGTAGCCGTAATATAACCGCGATCCAACCTGCGAAGCTCTGAAAGCGTGCGCGTTGTGTCGCGAACCAGCGTGAGCTTGATTCCAGATTGGAGTTAAGGTTCGCAGATGGAATGCCGCCGCCGCTTCTGAATCGGAGTCTTATGAAATACCGCTCACTGGGCCGCACTGGCTTGTCCGTTTCCGAAGTGGGATTCGGCGGCGCGGGCATCGGCCATGTCTGGGGACAAACCACCGACGAGGAGTGCATGAAGGCGGTGCGCCGCGCTGTGGACATAGGAGTGAACTTTTTCGACACCTCTCCCATGTACGGTAACGGGCGATCGGAGGAGAATCTGGGCCGGGGCCTGGAGGGCCTGCGGAACCGGGTCTACATTGCCACCAAGGTGCGTCTCCGGACGGAGGATGACCTGGCCGACATGTCCGGAGCGGTGCGTCGCTCGGTGGAGCAGAGCCTGCGTCGGCTGCGCACGGACTGGATTGACGTGTTACAGATTCATCATCAACTGGGACCCGAAGGAGGCCAGTATCTCGCGGCAGCGGGTCCGCCACCGCGCTACGCCTTCCGGTTGACGCTGCAAGGGGCAATGAGCCTGGGAGAGGCGATGCAGCAGATGGTGCGGGAAGGCAAGGTGCGCTTCCTCGGCATCACCGCCTGGGACGGACATCCCGATGTGATCGAGCCTCTGCTGTCCAGCGGCGTGTACCACACGGCGCAAGTTCTGTACAACATGCTGAACCGGACAGCCGCTTCCGAGCCACCTGCCGGCTTCGACGATGTGAACCAAGGCCTGTCGCTCGCCGTTGCACAGCGTAACGACATCGGGGTTATCGGCATTCGGGCCCATGCTGCCGGTGCGCTGGCGGACGGGCTGGACCGTGAGCTGGCGCCGGATTCCGAAGTGGCGCGGGATTTTACGCGGTCTCGGAAATTGACCTATTTCAAGAAGGCCCCCTTTCACACCCTGTCGCAGGTCGCATTGCGATTCTGCCTGGACCATCCGGCTATCGCGACGGTGGTGCCCGGCTTCAAGAACGTGGCGGAGCTGGAGGATTCCGTGGCCTGCTCCGACTTGCCATCCCTGGACTGTGAGGACGTCGCCGAACTGGAGCAAACGTATAATCTCCGGACTTGACTCGCGGCTTGACGTGCGGGTCGGGACGGCAGCGAACTATATGGAGCAAGGCGATGGCAG
>DATFGD010000482.1:0-5589 GCA_035249725.1 Burkholderiales bacterium | reverse complement strand
GCCAACATGGGTGATATCGCCGGCGACATCTCCGCCAAACGCGGACAGATCAGCGGCACCGACTCGGCGCAGGTCGGAACGCTTTCGATCAAGGGACAGGTGCCGCTCGCCGAGTTGAACAACTACCAGGCGCGGCTGAAGTCCGTCACTGCCGGGCAGGGTTCGTTCACCGTTGAGCTGTCGCACTACGAGCCGGTGCCGCCGAACGTCCAGAAAGACCTCGCCGCCCAGCACGCCAAGACCGCGCACGCCGAAGAGGAGTAAAGTCGCGGACCTTTTGCCGGATAGCGTGCGGATCGTTCGTCTGCAGTCTGAGGCCTGATCGGGATGGACGACATCGTTCTACGCGGGATGGCGAAGTGGCCCAATGTGCCGGCGGTCTACGGTCGGCTCTCGCTCGACCGGCGCGGCAACTGGCGCATCAAAGATGAGCGCATCAACAATCCCGCGGTGATCGCCTTTATCGGCCGCAACTACGAGCGCGACCCGGCGGGCTGTTGGTTCTTTCAGAACGGCCCGCAGCGCGTGTTTGCACGCCTCGAGTACACGCCGTTCGTTTACCGCGTGACGAACCATGGGGATGCGCCGCTCGCACTGGAATCCCACACCGGCGCGGCCACCAACAGCATACGAAGCGCGTGGCTCGATGAGTCCGGCGTCCTGTTGCTCGAGACGGAACACGGCATCGGGCTCGTTCACGATCGCGATCTCGACCGCGTGTTCCCTCATCTGATCGACGCCAACGGCAGCCGGCTCGAAGACGACGTGCTGGAAAAACTCATGGCGGCGCTGGAGCGGCAGGAAGACGTACCGCTGTGGTTGCGCGTGCGCGAGACGAATGTGCGGGTCGCACCCATCCGGTCCGACGAAGTGCCGGCACGTTTCGGTTTTGTGCCCAACCCGCAGCCGCCCGCAGGACACGCACCGTGTCCTTGAACGCAAACGCATGATGCGGCCACTGCGCGAATTTCCCGACATCGCGCGTCGCGCGCTGCGCGGCGTGATGTGCGACATCGACGACACGCTCACCACGGAAGGCCGGCTCACCGCGGCAGCCTACGGCGGTATGGAGCGCCTGCAGTGCGCGGGCCTGCGCGTCATACCGATCACCGGCCGTCCCGCCGGGTGGTGCGACCACATCGCGCGCTTGTGGCCGGTGGACGGGGTCGTAGGAGAAAACGGCGCGTTCTACTTTCGCTATGACCGTTCCCGGCGCGTGATGAATCGGCGCTTCGTCCACGACCGCGCGGCGCGTGCCGGACATCGCGAGCGCCTGATGCACATCGGCGCTGACATCGTGGCCGCCATCCCGGGCGCGGCGATCGCTGCGGACCAGCACTATCGCGAGAGCGATCTTGCGATCGATTATTGCGAAGACGTCGAACGGCTGCCTGCTGAAGCCGTTCAGCGCATCGTAAGCATGATGCAAAGCCGCGGACTCACCGCGAAAGTCAGCTCCATACACGTGAATGGATGGTTCGGCGATTACGACAAGCTCGCGATGACCAAACGCATGCTGCGCGAGTGCTTTGAGGCCGATCCCGACCGCGAGCGCGAACGCTGTGTCTTCATCGGCGATTCGCCGAACGACGCTCCGATGTTCGCGTATTTTCCCTATGCGGTCGGCGTGGCGAACGTGCGCGACTTCGGCGCGCAGCTTTCGCACGAGCCGGCATACGTTACCGACAGACGCTGTGGCGCGGGATTTCGCGAGTGCGTCGATTTTCTGCTCGCACCCGCGTAATATCGAGCCCTTACAAAAAGGCGGACCATGATCGATCTCAGAAGCGACACCGTGACGCGGCCGACGGAAGCGATGCTCGAATCGATGCGCGAAGCGACCTTCGGCGACGATTCGCGCGACGGCGATGCGACGGTGACGAAGCTGGAGCAGCTCGCAGCCGAACGCATGGGCAAGGAAGCGGGCGCTTTCATGCCGAGCGGCACCATGGCCAATCTCGTCGCGATGCTCGCGCACGCGCAACGCGGGGGCGAGGTGCTGCTGGAGCAGGGATCCCACACGCTCAATGCCGAGCTGGGGGGTATCGCGGGCGTGGCGGGCCTGTTCTACCGCGGCATACCGGGCCATCGCGGCGCGATGGACCTCGAGGCGCTGGCCGAAGCGCTGCGGCCTACACTGCGCAACCAGATGGGAAGCGCGCTCGTCTGGATGGAAAACACCCACAACCGCTCGGGCGGCGCAGTGCTCCCGCTCGAGCACATGCGTGCGGTGCACACGCTCGCACGCGAGCACGGCGTGCCGGTGCATCTGGACGGCGCGCGCATCTTCAACGCGGCCGCGGCACTGAAAACCGAAACCCGGCAGGTCGCGCAATACGCCGACTCCGTGTCCTTCTGCGTCTCCAAAGGCCTGTCGGCGCCGGTCGGCTCGGTCCTGTGCGGAAGCGGCGCCTTCATCGAGCGCGCACGCGCGTTTCGCCGCATGGTCGGCGGCAACCTGCGCCAGGCGGGGCCGCTCGCCGCCGCGGGAATAGTGGCGCTCGAGACCATGGTAGACCGGCTGACGGAAGATCACCGCACCGCGAAGCGCCTCGCGGAAGGGCTGAACCGCATCGACCCGAGCCTTGCGAATCCCGGTCACGTGGAGACGAACCTCGTGCGCGCGGAAGTGAAGAAAAGCGGTCGCCGCGCCGCGCACTGGTCGTCCGCGCTGAAGGAAAAAGGCATACTGGTGAGCCCCTGCGAAGCCTACTCGCTTCGTTTCGTCACCCATCGTCACATCGGTGATGCGGAGGTCGATGCCAGCGTCAGCGCGTTTGCGCAACTATGGCGCGACGGCGGTTGAAGTCCTTCGCTGCTCGCCCTTCGATGTAATTCAGGGCGAACGGTTTTGTGCACAGCGATCGGTTAGCGCAGCCGCTTTGCCGGAAAATCCTCTTCGATGCGGTCGCGATAGTAACTGTCCGGCGATGGGGCGTTCATCAATCCGCGATACACGGTTTCCGAAACGCCGGAGTACTGCATGACCGTGCCGCTTCTCAACTCCACCTCGAGCAAACGATCGCGAGCATCGTATCCCGCCGAGCGGATGTTGCTCGCATTGACGCGTTTACGTTCCATACGCATCTCCCGCAGCGATTGCGCACGCGCAAAAATAAAAGTCGCGAATTATCTTATTCGGTCTGGCGCAAGAAGCAATTCGTGCTGCAGCTGCTCAAAAAATAGGCAGGCGCCCCGGCGGCGTCTCGGAAACCGCACTTGCGGCGGCGGGATAAGCTCAACGTCATGATTGGATGGGAGTATTTCCGAATCGCTGACTGCCGTTTCAACGTGACCCGAAACTTTGCTTGCGGGCGGGGGGGAGTTTTTGTATCTTTAGCGCTCTGCTGACAGCCGGTTAAATCCAACGCCCGCGGCCCCGCATGCCTCTTTGCGGAGGCGGCATGACCGCAGGCGTCGTCAAGGTTATGGCGTATCGTTTCCCATCGGGAACGGCCATGCACCGGGGATTGCAACCGGTCGGGGCGCCTCGGGAACAGGTGGAGTTGCCGTTTGTGCGGGCTTCGCCGCCGGTCTGGGCGCTGCTTTTTTTCTGCCAGCAGGCTTTTTCTTGGCTGCTTTTTTACTGGCCGGCTTTCCAGCCGGCCTTTTTTTTGCCACCTTCCTGCGCGCTGCAGTCTTGCGTGCAGCGGTTTTTCTGGCCGCTTTCTTCGCTACGAGCTTCTTTTTCTTTTTGGCGGCTTTCTTCTTTGCAGCTTTCTTCTTTGCCATATCAAGCTCCTTGAGAACGTTGCCACACTCGCTGCAACCGCGCAGCGAACCTACTCACAGCGGCCCGGCGCGAGCGTAGAGCCGCCGACCACCGTCTGCCCTGGCATGCGGCCATGGGCGACCGCACGCCGGTGCGACAGCAGTTCTAATGCAAGGCCGCCGCAGCCTTGCTGATGAGATCCCGGTACAGCACATCCGGATCGAGGTTAATGTCCCCTCCCCATGTTACGGCATTCGAAATCGGATCGATGGCAACGCGGCCGAACATTTCGGCATCGGACAGCACCCCATAGGTCGTGGTCGCCACGAGATCGCCGAGATAGACCCGTCCTTCCAGCCCATCGTCAAAGCGCACCCAGAGCGTGTAGTTATCCTCCGCCCGCAGGTCGGTCACTGTGTGGAAGCCAAACTTGCGACTGCGGTAACGCCGAAATCTAGCTCTCGATCCCAAGGCTCGCCCTCCCGGTTGTTGATGGTGAACCGCGTGTACGCATCAGTCCCAGCTCAGCGCGCCACCGGTCTGATACTCGGTGACCCGTGTCTCGAAAAAATTCTTCTCTTTCTTGAGGTCGATCATTTCCGCCATCCACGGAAACGGATTGGTCGCGCCCTCGAACAGCGGATCGAGCCCGATCTGCTGGCAGCGGCGGTTCGCGATGTAGCGCAGGTATTCCTTGAACATCGCCGCGTTGAGTCCGAGCACGCCGCGCGGCATGGTGTCTTCGGCGTAGCGGTACTCGAGTTCCACCGCCTTCACCATCAGGGCGCGGATTTCCTCGCGGAACTCGGGGGTCCACAAGTGCGGGTTCTCGAGCTTGATCGTGTTGATGACGTCGATCCCGAAATTGCAGTGCATCGACTCGTCGCGCAGGATGTACTGGTACTGCTCCGCGGCGCCGGTCATCTTGTTCTGCCGCCCCAGCGCCAGGATCTGTACGAAGCCGACGTAGAAGAAGAGCCCTTCCATGATGCACGCGAATACGATCAGGCTCTTCAGCAGCTTCTGGTCCGCTTCCAGTGTGCCGGTCTTGAACGAGGGATCGGTGAGCGTATCGATGAACGGGATCAGAAACTCATCCTTGTCCCGGATCGACGAGATTTCGTGATACGCGTTGAAGACCTCGCCTTCGTCGAGGCCGAGGCTCTCGACGATGTACTGGTAGGCGTGGGTATGGATCGCTTCCTCGAAAGCCTGCCGCAGCAGGTACTGCCGGCACTCGGGTGCCGTGATGTGGCGGTAGGTGCCGAGCACGATATTGTTCGCGGCCAGCGAATCGGCGGTAACGAAGAATCCGAGATTACGCTTGACGACGCGGCGCTCGTCCTCGGTGAGACCGTTCGGGTTCTTCCACAGCTCGATGTCGCGGCTCATCTGGATTTCCTGCGGCATCCAGTGATTCGCGCACGCGGAAAGGTACTTCTCCCACGCCCACTTGTATTTGAAGGGCACGAGCTGGTTCACATCGGTGCTGCCGTTGATGACGCGCTTGTCCGCGACGTTCACACGGCGCGCCTCCACCGGCACCGCGACATCGGCGGCAGGCTGCGGCGCGACCTTCGCGCCGGCACCGGTTCTCATTTGTTCTTCGAATTGCAGCATGTTACTCATCTCCTTGATTGCCTCTTCCCTGATTTCCTCAATCCTGCTTATTCCTTACTCCGGCTGCTTGGTCCTTGATCCTTTACTGGCAGGATTCGCACTCGGGATCGTCAATGGCGCAGAACTTCGGTTCCGTGGCAGCCGCGGCGGTCACCATGCCGCCGTTCGACGGCACGGCATTGAGCTGTCCGGCCTTGCCGGTGGATTTCTCGGCCGAGGTCGCGCCGAGCGTGCGCAGGTAATAGGTCGTCTTGAGC
>DATFGD010000481.1:0-6664 GCA_035249725.1 Burkholderiales bacterium | reverse complement strand
CTGCGCGTAGAATCCGGGCGCCAGCACCTTTACCAGAATGAGTCCGATGAGCCCCGCGCTGTACGCGATGACCGCGGCGCGTGTGGCCAGCACATCAGCAGCCGAAAACGCGCCGTAATGAAAAAGCGTCGCGGTGAGCGGAACGGCAAGCAATGCGAGCGCTACGGCCGCTGGCAGCGCGAGCAGCAATGTCAGGCGCAAACCCCAGTCGAGCAGGGCGGAGTATTCGACGGCCGAGCGATCGGCGTAATGCTTCGAAAGGCTGGGGAGCAGTATGGTCCCCAGCGCGACGCCGAGCATGCCCGTCGGAAACTCCATCAGACGGTCGGCGTAATAAAGCCACGAGACGCTTCCGGTCACCAGAAAAGAAGCGAAGATGGTGTTGATGAGGAGACTGATCTGGCCCACCGATACTCCGAATACCGCCGGGCCCATTTGCCGCGCGACGCGCCAGACACCTTCGTGCCGGAAATTGAGTCGCAGGCGCGGCAGCATGCCAATCCGCGCGAGAAAAGGGAGCTGAAACAGAAGCTGAAGCACACCGCCACAGAACACGGCCCAAGCGAGCGCAGCGACCGGCGGATCGAAATGCGGTGCGGCCCACAGGGCAAATCCGATGAAGGAGAGATTGAGCCACACCGGCGTAAATGCCGGCACGGAGAAGCGGCCGTAAGTGTTCAGTATGCCGCCCGCGAGCGCGACCAGCGAGATGAAGAGGATGTACGGGAACGTCACGCGCAGCAGGCTCACCGTCAGCTCGAACTTTTCCGGTGTCGCGGCAAAGCCCGGTGCGCTCACGTAAATGATGAGCGGCGCGGCGACGATGCCGATCAGCGTGACCACGAACAATGCGAGTGCGAGCGCGGCGGCAACGTGATCCACGAGCAGGCGCGTTTCCGCGTCGCCGCGCCGGTTTTTGTACTCGCCGAGGATCGGGACAAACGCCTGCGAAAAAGCGCCTTCGGCAAACAGTCTACGCAGGAGATTGGGAATTCTGAATGCGACGAAAAATGCGTCGGTGAAGAGTCCGGCCCCGAACAGGCGGGCGATGACCACGTCCCGGATGAAACCCAGGATGCGCGAGATGAGCGTCATGCTGCTCACCATCGCCAGGGCCCGAAGCAGATTCATCTTCTTTTTCGTTCTTCTTGTACGTTGCAAAAACCCTGAAACATCCTTATCATAGCGCCCTTTTTCGGATCCCCGATCCGGGAGTTTACATGGCCAACATCGCATCAGCCAGAAAGCGCGCACGCCAGAGTGAGAAACAACGTCAGCACAATGCGAGTCTGCGCTCGGAGTTTCGCAGCGCAGTCAAGAGCGTGAGAAAGGCGATCGAAGCCGGCGACAAGGCTGCGGCGAATGGCGTGTTTCAGCGCGCCGCCAGCGTGATTGATTCCATCGCGGACAAGAATATCATCCACAAGAACAAGGCGGCGCGGCACAAGAGCCGTCTCGCAGCCGCGATCAGCAGCATGGCCTGAATCCGGTGGTTGCCCGTGTGCCAGGGCACTGACGCCGTGGCCACGTGTCGCACCGTAAGCCACGCAAACCGCGCATGACGCCGTCTTAGTCCGCGCCTCGCGCGCCGGCCGAAACAGCCGAAAATATCGCTTGCGCGGCAAGCAGAGGTAAGCTGAAAATACAGCCATGACTCACGGCGGCTCGAGGCCGCCGTGTTGCATTTTGAAGGGTCACGTTGCCATGTCGCACGTCATGAACACCTATGCCCGACTGCCGGTCGCTTTCGAGCGCGGAGAAGGCGCGTGGCTGTGGGACACACAGGGCAAGCGCTATCTCGATGCACTTGCCGGCATCGCGGTGTGCGGCGTCGGACACAGCCATCCGCGGCTTACCGCTGTGCTGCGCGAACAGGCCGGCAAGCTCGTCCACACTTCCAACCTGTACGAGATCACGCTGCAGGAACAGCTTGCGGCGCGACTCGCCGGGATCTCAGGCATGGACAGCGTTTTCTTCTGCAACTCGGGCTGCGAAGCGAACGAGGCCGCGATCAAACTCGCCCGCTATTTCGGACACCAGAAAAATATCGAAGCCCCGGCGATCGTCGTCATGGAAAAAGCGTTCCACGGTCGTACCATCGCGACGCTTTCGGCGACCGGCAGCCGCAAAGTCCAGGCCGGGTTCGAGCCGCTGGTCGCCGGGTTCGTTCGCGTGCCGTTCGACGACCTGGATGCCGTGCGGCGCGTTGCGGACAATAACCGCAGCGTCGTGGCGGTGATGATCGAGCTGATACAGGGCGAAGGCGGCATCAACGTGTGTCATGCCGGATACCTTCAGGGAATCCGTCAGATCTGCGACGAACGCGGATGGCTGCTGATGCTCGATGAAGTACAGAGCGGGATGGGACGCACCGGAACCTGGTTTGCGTTCCAGCATGCCGGCATCCACCCCGACGTCATGACGCTCGCGAAGGGTCTGGGCAATGGCATACCGATTGGCGCTTGTCTGGCGAAGGGCATTGCGGCGAAGCTCTTCAAACCGGGCAGTCACGGCTCGACTTTCGGCGGCAGTCCATTCGCCTGTTCCGCCGCACTCGCCACGCTGGCGATCATCGAGGACGAGAACCTGATGCAAAATGCGGTCACCATGGGCGACTTCCTGCGCGCGTGCTTTCGCGAACGATTCGCGGGAAACCCGGGTGTCCGCGAGATACGCGGTCATGGCCTGATGATCGGGATCGAGCTCATCTACCCCTGCGGCGAACTGGTGCAGCAGGCGCTCGACGCCGGATTGCTGATCAACGTCACCGCCGATAACGTCATCCGGCTGCTCCCGCCCCTCAATTTCACGCGCGAGCAGAGTGAGATGCTCGTCGATACGCTGACGCCGCTGGTTACGGAGTTGATCGCAAGGCAAGGCGCCGCGCAGCCGGCCGTGCAGCCCGCTTAGAGCGCGGGGCCGCTCCCGCCCGCCATGCCCATGAACGTGCGTCATTACCTGCAGTTCAACGATTTCGGGCGCGACGAATACGAGTATCTGTTCGAGCGTACGCGGTGGATCAAAGACATGTTCAAGCGCTACGTGCCGTACCGTCCGCTCCACGACCGCACGCTCGCCATGGTGTTCGAAAAGCATTCCACCCGTACACGGGTGTCGTTCGAAGCCGGCATGCACCAGTTGGGTGGCTCGGTCATCACCCTCATGACGCGCGATACGCAGATGGGCCGCGGTGAAGCGATCGAGGACGTCGCACGCGTCATCACGCGGATGGTGGACATCGTCATGATCCGCACGTTCGAGCAATCGATCATCGAGCGCTTTGCCGAGTATTCGACGGTACCCGTCATCAACGGCCTGACCAACGAGTATCATCCGTGCCAGATTCTGGGCGATATTTATACCTACATCGAGCATCGCGGCAGCATCGTCGGCAAGACGGTGGCCTGGATCGGCGACTCGAACAACGTCTGCAATACGTGGTTACAGGCCGGCGAAGTATTCGATTTCAACGTTCACGTGTCCACCCCGCCGGGTTATGAAGTCGAGCCCGAGCGTGCCGGGCTTTACGGCACCGGTCACTATGAAGAGTTTCCGGACCCGATGGATGCGGTGAGCGCTGCGGATCTGATCACGACCGACGTTTGGACCAGCATGGGCATGGAAGCGGAGGACGCCGAGCGCAAACGCGACTTCGAGGATTGGCGGGTCGATGCGGAAATGATGCGGGCGGCGAAGCAGGACGCGCTGTTCATGCACTGCCTTCCCGCTCACCGCGGCGAGGAAGTCGCGGCCGACGTGATCGACGGCCCGCAAAGCGTGGTATGGGATGAAGCGGAAAACCGCATGCACACGCAGAAGGCGCTGATGGAGTATCTGTTGCTGGGCCGGATCAAGACCCAGGGCGAATTATGGACCGTCTAGACCAGCGGTGCGGTGCCGCGGGGTAACAGGTCGCCCGTATCATACAGCGTTCGCGCAAGTGACGGCGCGCGTTCAAGGCGTTTAACGAAGACCATGCACAAAATCAAGAAAGTGGTGCTCGCCTATTCCGGCGGACTCGATACTTCGGTCATTTTGAAGTGGCTGCAGGATGTGTACGACTGCGAAGTCATCACGTTCACCGCGGACATCGGCCAGGGTGAGGAGCTCGCTCCAGCACGCCGGAAAGCGAAAGCGATGGGCGTCCGGCAGATCTTCATCGAAGACCTGCGCGAGGAATTCGTGCATGACTTCGTCTTTCCGATGTTTCGTGCCAACGCCGTGTACGAAGGCGAGTATCTCCTCGGCACTTCGATCGCGCGGCCGCTCATCGCCAAGCACCTCGTGGAAGTTGCGCGCCGCACCGGCGCGGATGCGATTTCTCACGGCGCGACGGGCAAGGGCAACGACCAGGTGCGTTTCGAGCTGGGCGCCTATGCGCTCATGCCCGATGTGAAGATCATCGCGCCATGGCGCGAGTGGGATCTTACTTCGCGCGAGAAACTGCTGGAGTATGCGAAAGAGCACGGGATTTCCGTGGATTACGGCAAGAAGAAGGGCGCTGCGCCCTACTCCATGGACGCGAACCTGCTCCATATCTCGTATGAGGGCGGCATCCTCGAGGACCCGCGCTATGAACCCGAGGAATCCATGTGGCGGATCACGGTTTCGCCCGAAAAGGCGCCAAACCGCCCCGAATACGTCGAGCTCGCCTACTCGAACGGCGATATCGTGGCGATAAACGGAAGACGGATGACGGCGGCACAGGTGCTCGCCAAGCTCAATCAGCTCGGCGGCAAGCACGGCATCGGCCGGCTCGATATGGTCGAAAACCGCTATGTCGGGATGAAATCGCGCGGTTGCTACGAGACCCCGGGGGGCGCCATCATGCTGAAGGCCCACCGCGCCATGGAGTCGATCACGCTCGACCGCGAGGTGCTCGCACTCAAGGACGACCTCATGCCACGCTATGCCCGTCTCATCTACAATGGTTACTGGTTCAGCCCGGAGCGGCGTCTGCTGCAGACCTTGATCGACGCGTCTCAGCAACCGGTCAACGGCGTGGTGCGCGTGAGACTGTACAAGGGCACCGTCATGACAGTGGGCCGCGAATCGAAAACCCATTCGCTGTACGACCAAGCGATCGCGACTTTCGAGGATGACAAAGGCGCGTACGACCAGGCCGACGCAGCGGGCTTCATCCGCCTCAATGCGCTGCGCATGCGCATCGCTGCCAGTTTGAACAAGCGGAAATAAGCGCGATGACTACGATTGCGGTCGTCAGAAAGAACGGCTATGCCGCGATTGCTGCGGACACGATGACCAAGTGGGGCTCCGGGAAAGAGACTGCCGAGTACATCATCAATCATTCAAAGATACTGAAGGTGGGCACCAGCTACATCGGAGTCACCGGCAGCGCCACCTTCAAGACGATTCTGCAGGATTATTTCGGCCGCTCGCGCGCGTATGCACGGTTCGATACACCGTTCGAAATCTTCAGGACCTGGCAAAAGCTGCACGCCGCGCTCAAGCAGGAGTACTATCTCATCACGGGACACAGCGAGGAGGACGTGCTCGAGTCCACGCGCATGGACGCGCTGATCGTCAATGCACGCGGGATCTTCGGCGTCGCGGCGCATCGCACGGTGCAGGAGTTCTCCAAGTTCTATGCTTTCGGCAGCGGGGGCGATTTCGCGATGGGCTCCATGCATTCCACCTACGCCGAGCCCAGCCGGTCCGCGGAGAACGTCGCGCGCACTGCCATCGAGGCCGCGGCGGAGTTCGACGACAGTACCGGCGCACCCGTTACCTCGTTTACCGTAAAATTGACGCGCAAGTAACCACAAGAGGAGGCGGAAATATGCCATCCTTCGACATCGTTTCCGAGGTGAATCAGGTCGAAGTGCAGAACGCGGTGGATCAATGCAACAAGGAGATCGGTAACCGCTTCGACTTCAAGGGGTCGGACGCCCGGGTGGAAATCGAGGAGAAGGAGAAAAAGCTCACCGCGTACGCAGACGACAATTTCAAGCTCGGCCAGTTGCGCGACGTGCTCACCGCAAAACTTGCGAAGCGCGGCATCGATGTGCGTTGCCTGGAGCTTGGGAGCATCGAGAAGGTGAGCGGCAACAAGGTAAAGCAGGAAATCAGCGTGCGAGCCGGCGTCGAGCAGGAGCTGGGCAAGAAGATCGTAAAGCTCATCAAGGACAGCAAGGTCAAGGTCCAGGCCAGCATACAGGGCGATTCAGTGCGCATATCCGGAGCCAAGAAGGACCTGCTGCAGGAAACGATCGCGCTGGTGCGAAAATCCGTCACCGACTTCCCGCTGCAGTTCAAGAACTTTCGCGACTGACGCGCAGGCGGCCGCTTTCAGTCTCTTTTCAGTCCGGTTATCCAGCGCGCATAGAGCCGGTCGGCCACGGCATTGAGCGCCTGCACCCTGGCATCGAGGCGCGATGTCATCTCCGCCGGCGTCTGCACGCTCGGGACGCGCGCCGCGAGCGATTCCACTTCCTTTCCCCAATCCTTGCACCAGGCCCGTATCAGTTCGGGCGTCATCTCAACATGGCATTGCATGGCCAGATGGGGGCCGAGCGCGATGATTTGATTTTCACAGTGCGCGCTCGAGGCAAGCCGCGTCGCGCCGGGCGGAATCGAAAACGTTTCGCCGTGCCAGTGGAACGATTCGAATGCCTTGAACGATGGTCCGAACCATTGCCCGGCA
>DATFGD010000480.1:0-2694 GCA_035249725.1 Burkholderiales bacterium | reverse complement strand
AGAGCACTGGGGGCAGCGCCTTGGCGAGCGACGACGAGACGGTGACCTGCAGCGCGGGCTTTTTCGACGACATCCCGACTTCGATCCAGCCGCGGTGCGCCTTTCCGCCGACCGGGACACATACGGTGCGGCGGTAGCAGGCGCCCTCCACGGCTTCCACGCCCGCGATCGTGCGCGCGCCGAGGAACGCGCTCACCGCGGGCCAGTCGTAGGGCGGACGAAAACTCAATTCGAATTTCAGAACGTCGACTGCCGCTGAAGCCGCACCATTCATATGACGGCGCAACTGGCTGGGCTGGAGACGATAGCGCTGCTTGAAAAGCGCGTTGAAGCGCCGCAGGCTGCCGAAGCCGCTCGCGAACGCCACCTCGGTGACCGGCAGTGCCGTATCGGTCAGCAGGCGTTTTGCGAGCAAGAGCCGCTGCGTCTGCGCGAACTCCACGGGCGACACGCCGAACTCGGCGCCGAATGCGCGGCGCAGATGCCGGTCGGTGATGCCGAGGCGGGCCGCGATCGTATCGAACCCATTTTCGTCCAGTGTCCGGTCCTCCATCATGCTCGCCGCCGCCTGCGCGAGGCGCGAGGTCGCGTCCACGCTCGCGTTGCCGGGCGCGAGTTCCGGCCGGCAGCGCAGGCACGGCCGGTAGCCGGCCGATTCCGCCGCCGCCGCGCTCGTATAGAAGCGGCAGTTTTCGCGCCGGGGCGGCTTGACCGTGCACACCGGGCGGCAGTAAATGCGGGTCGACGCTACCGCGACGAAGAAGCGGCCGTCGAACCTCGCGTCGCGCGCTTTCAGCGCTCGATAGCAGGTGCGGGGGTCGAGCATCATGGGCGCATTATGCGCGCAGCGCCCCGCCGCCGCTCGCCGTTTTCGGACATCACGACCTGCCCGGCACCCCAGGTCCGCGCGTGCGTCAGGCTGCGGACACCGAGTTGGGATCCCCGCAGGGGCTTCCGGTGTGTGGCGAGGGTGTAAAGACGTGCGCAGCCACGACGCGCAACCGCGCGTGTCATGAAGTGCCGGGGTGGTTGTCCCTGCCGGCCTTGATACTTCCCTCCCGAAAAAGCGCTATCATCCAAATACAGCCCCAGTTGCGGGAGCCTCCTATGCAGCTCGTCGCCGAAAAGCCGTCCACGGATACTATTCGCGCCAAATTCAACTATATCGTCGATACCGGCGTGCCGCCGGTGCGCTACATCGACTGGCCGGAAATGGCGCACAAGGCGATTCCGCCGCAGTACCGCGATTACGAAATGACGGTGCGCAACGGCCGGCCGCTGCGCGATACGTTTGATTTCGACACGCACGGATTCGTGTTCGTCGAGCACCACACGCAAGTAAGAGACTTTACCAATGAGGCTGAGCGTGTGCGCGTCTACGATCCCGAAGTGCAGGCGATGATCAAAAAGCATTCCGGCGCTTCGGAAGTCGTCGTGTTCGATCACACCATCCGCATCAGCGATGAAGATATGCAAAAGGCGGTGGATGCGCGCCCGACGGTGAAGAGCGTGCACAACGACTACACCGAAGCATCGGCCCCGCGGCGCCTGCGCGAGATCGTGGGCGATGAGGAAGCCGAGCGCCGCTTCAAGAAGCGCTGGGCGATCGTCCAGGTGTGGCGGCCGATCCGCGCTAAGGTGCTGATCGATCCGCTCGGCATCTGCGATGGTCGCTCCATTCCGCAGCGGGGCTTCATCCGCGTCGAGCGGCGCTACAAGTACCGCACTGGGGAGGTCTACCACATCGCCCACAATCCCGCGCACGAGTGGTACTACTTCCCGCACATGGAGCGCGACGAAGCGCTGGTGTTCAAGGTCTTCGATTCCGATATGCGCAAGCCTTCGCGCTTCACCGCGCACAGCGCGTTCGACGATCCCGCCACACCGGCGGATGCGCCGCCGCGCGAAAGCATCGAAACCCGAACCTTCGCTTTCTTCGACTGACCACCCCGTCAACATAGTTGACACCCCTCCTCATCGGAGGAGGGGAGAACTGCTTCTTCATCATCGGAGGAGGGAAAAACCGACCTTCCCCTCCTACATTAGACTTCATTAAGGAGGGTGGTCGAAACGCAGGGGTGGTTCCTTACGCGGCAGAAACGGCGCTTTGATCGCGCGTCAGCGCGGCGGCTGGCGTCGCGATGGCGTAAAGACGCGCGCAGTTCTCCCAGAGAATCTTGCGGCGCTGCTCAGCATTGAGCGGCAGGCCGAGGAACTGCTGTATCGCTTCGGGAAAGGCGCCGTCGGCATGCGGATAATCGCTCGACACCACGAAGTAGTCCGCGCCCATCTTGTTGACAACGTCGACCGCCGGCTCTTCGTCGACATCGAGCGCGATATAGCACTGGCGCTTGAAGTACTCGCTCGGCGGCATGGTCAACTGGAATTCACAGCCGGGTCCGTATTTTTCCCACTGATCGTCGAGGCGCCACAGCCACCAGTAGACCCAGCCCGCCGTCCCTTCGAGAAACGCGCAGCGCAGCTTCGGGTGACGCTCGAGAACGCCGCCGCTCGTCATGCTGGCGATCGCACCCATCAGCTCCACCGGATTGCGGATGGCGTGTGCGATCGGAAAGAAATTGGCATGTCCGACGTAGCGTCGCGCTGCATCGTCCTTGAGCGACGAATTGCCGGTCGGGTGGAAGCCGATCGGCACGTCGAGCGTTTCGAGCGCGCTCCACAACGGCTCGCATG
>DATFGD010000479.1:0-2763 GCA_035249725.1 Burkholderiales bacterium | reverse complement strand
GAAAGCGCGCGGAATCATAGCTACAATATGACTTCAATATCGCATGCCCGGCGATGCTGAACGTGCAGCGGCCGTGCAGGATTGGCATCCTGAAGCCGGCCTTCTGCGCGTAGGCGGGGTCGGCATGCAGCGGATTGTAATCACCGGAGAGCCGATAGATGAGCGCCGCCTGGGGAAGCGTAGGGAGATCGCACGCCTTGTGCGGCGGCGTATCCGGAATCGGGTGCACCGGCTTCACGGGGCCCGCGGGTCCGCCGAACCCACCGTCCGCACGGCAGAACGTCGTGGAAGAAAGGGAGCACAGAAGTTCGCCGCTTGACTTGTCCCGCACGTCGCCGGCGGTCATGACGAGCGCTCCCTTGTCCTTGCCTTTGTCCACGACGCCGGTGACGCGGGTCTTGCCGGCTACGCTGCCTTCCACCGGCAGCCGCTTGTGGATTACGAAACCCTGTTCGCCGTGCACGACGTGGCTGCGCGTAATGCCCGTATCAGGATGCGCATGCCACGCACCCGGGTAGCCGAGAACGATCGCCATGGTCGGGAGCGCTTCCAGCTTTTCCTCGTACACGAACTTGAGCTGGTCGGCGTCGCACGGATCGGCGCCGAGACCCACGCCGAGCGCATAAAGAATCGTATCGCGGCGGCTCAGGTGCTGTTCGACTTCGGGGATATCCCAGTTGACCAGTCTTTCGTAGTTGATGGGCAAAGCGCGAGTCTCCCACGCAATAACGTGCTCGTGCGGTCGAAGTGGGCGACCGAGCGATGCAGCAGATCTTTCCGGCGCAAAAATACGCGCCGCTCGCGTAGAACCGCGGCGGCGCTGATCTATACTAACATGGGTGTCGCTTTACCGGAGGTGATGTATGACGTTCGCGCTCACTTCGTCCGCTTTCGTTCATAACGGCGAGATTCCCAAGCGCCACACCTGCCAGGGGGACGACGTTTCGGTGCCGCTTTCATGGACTGATGTGCCTGCGGGTACGAAAAGTCTCGCGCTCATCGTCGATGACCCCGACGCGCCCGATCCGAATGCGCCCCGGATGACGTGGGTGCACTGGGTGCTCTACAACATTCCGCCATCTGCCACCGCCATCAGGGAAGGCGCAAAGGCGAGCGACCTTCCCGCGGGAACGCGAGAGGGCCTGAACGATTGGAAACGCACCGGCTACGGCGGTCCGTGCCCGCCGATCGGGCGCCATCGCTATTTTCACAAGCTATACGCGCTCGATACCGTGCTGCCCGAACTCGACACGCCGAACAAGGCAGCGCTCGAGCAGGCGATGCGCGGCCATATCCTCGCCCAGGCCGAACTCATCGGCAACTATCAGAAGTCCTGACTAAAGAGCGCATGACAACATGAACCAAGCCGTTCATGGTTCCCTTCGGCTGAGCCTGTTCTGAGTGAGAATCGAAGGGCTCAGGACAGGCTCAAGCTCACCACGAACGGCGCTTTGTGAATCACCGTTCGTCCTGAGCCCGTCGAAGGACGGACGGTCATTCTGTTATGCGGTTTAAACCTTCCGGAACAACACAATCCGGTTCGAATTCGTCCCGCTGCGATTGTTATGTATCCCCCAGATGTTCGCAGTCTTGGTGAATTGCTGAGCATTGATGAGAATCGCAGTGCATTCGAATCCGGTTTCGATCCCGAGCGGCGCCACCACTTCCTCGAGCTTCACTTCGCCTCGTCGGATCTCTCCCACTTCGAACGCGACCCAGCCGCCCGGACGCGTGACGCGGTGGAGTTCGCGAAACACCGCCGCCATCGCTCCGCGCCATTCCTCGACCGTTGTGCTCATCGTGATGCGTTCACCTACGACATCCGCCTCCAAGCCATTGAACCAGCAGCGCAGCCAGTTGTCGCGCGCATACTGCACTACGTTCAAAAACGGCGGCGACGTGACGGTAAGCTGCACGCTTTCCGATTCAATTGCAGGTGTGCACGCTGCATCGCGCACGAGTATGAGCGCGGTATCCGCGGCGCTGTGCAGGCGCCAGCGTTCGGCGGCAGTCAACGCACCCTGCAGTTGCATGGACTTGCGCAGGATCAACGCGCGCACATCGCGGTACTGCGGCGTTTGCCCCAGCTTCTGATTGATCTTGATCTGATTCTCGGCCGACACGGCCTGGTTGGGCGGCAACGTATAAACCGAAAAAAATCCCGGCGAATGGCCCGTGAGCCGGTTGGTCGCGACCATGCGGATCCAGCGATCGACGCTGTCCTCGGTGCCATCGCGCCGGCGCCGCGCGAGATACTGCCGCAGCCCCAGGATCTCAAAAAGTGTCTTAGCGTGAAAGAACATCGAAAGATCGAGATTGGTCGATGCCGTTGCAGGGAAAGCGATCGACCGCAGCCGCTTGTCGATGTCCGATACGCATGGCAGCTCGAGGCGCGGATAGGTGAGGATTGCCGACAGCGGATTCGCATCGTTAGCAATCACCGTTCGCGCATGCAGCGCCGCTTCCACCGCCGTTGTGCCGCGCCCGCTGAAGGGGTCGTATACCACATCGCCCGGCTTCGTCAGCCGCTCGATGAAATAAGCTGGGAGCTGCGGCTTGAAGCAGGCGCGATAAGAGACCTCGTGTAGCGGGTTCGCCTGCCGCTGGCGGCTCGTCCACAGTTCGTCTTCGTACATCAGGACCGACCGATCGCCGATCGTGAGCGTACGGCTTTGCGGGCCCTTCAGCGAAGCAGGGCGGCGTGAGACCGTTGTGCTGCGTGAGACTGACGCGTCCGGCAAGACGGTGGTCGGTTCAAGTACG
>DATFGD010000478.1:0-5550 GCA_035249725.1 Burkholderiales bacterium | reverse complement strand
CGTTGCGCCCGACATTTTCCTTTACGACCTGATCCAGGCGCGGATGGACACGGTCGGCGACATGCCCGTAGTCGCTGTCTGCGAGACGCCTTTTTACGGTTTGAACGGCCTTATCAAGCGCGCGAGTGATCTCGTGCTCGCTACAGCCATCCTGGCGCTGATTTTTCCGCTTATGCTGGCTATCGCGCTCGGTGTGAAGTACACGTCACCGGGTCCTGTGCTGTTCAAGCAACGCCGCTACGGCGTGGACGGCCGGGAAATCGTCGTTTACAAGTTCCGCACGATGACCGTCGTCGAGGACGCGGGCGAGATCCGCCAGGCAACGCGCGACGATCGCAGGATAACGTCCTTTGGTGCTTTCCTTCGGCGCAACTCGCTGGACGAACTGCCGCAATTCATCAACGTCGTTCAGGGCCGAATGAGCATAGTGGGCCCGCGCCCGCACGCTGTCGCGCACAACGAGCTCTACCGCAAGCTCATCAAGGGCTACATGATCCGGCACAAGGTGAAACCCGGAATAACGGGGCTCGCGCAGATAAACGGCCTGCGCGGCGAAACGGAGACGCTGGAAAAAATGAAGGCGCGCATCGAGTACGATCTCGCCTATCTTCGCAACTGGTCGCTTCGGCTCGATCTGCAGATCATCTGGAAGACGATTTTTGTCGTCCTCAGGAAGGAGAATGCTTACTGATGGATGACGCCCGTGACATGGGTTCGCCTGCGGCCCCGATAGCGGGCAACAATCACGCCCTTCAGTGCCGGTGCGCGCAGTGTGCGCAGCGGCCATGATCTCTTTCGCGCTGCTGCTTCTGTTTAGAGGCCAGGTACGATGAATGCCTCCCGCATTCATCGCGTTTTAGCCATATCGAGATAGGTTCCAGCCATGTGTGGAATCGTCGGTGCCATCTCGCAACGTAATGTCGTCCCGATCCTGCTCGAAGGCTTGCGACGCCTTGAATACCGCGGCTACGACTCTGCAGGTGTAGCGGTGATCAACGGCAGTCTGCAGCGCCTGCGCAGTACCGGGCGGGTAGCGGCGCTTGCCGCACTCGCCCGCGAACGCGGGCTGTCGGGAAATATCGGCATCGCGCATACGCGCTGGGCAACGCACGGCATACCTTCGGAGAGAAATGCCCACCCTCATGTGTCTGGTGGCCTCTCGGTGGTACACAACGGCATTATCGAGAATCACGACTCGATGCGTCGCAGGCTGCAGGCATTGGGCTATCACTTCGAGTCCGACACGGATACGGAAGTTATCGCCCACCTCGTGCACTGCAGTTTGCGCACGGGCGCGAGTCTGTTCGACGCGGTGCGCGCGAGCACCGCGCAACTTGTCGGCGCTTACGCCATTGCAGTAGCAAGCGAGGCGGATCCGTCACGGCTCGTCGTCGCGCGGATGGGCGCGCCGCTGCTCGTGGGCTTGGGAGACGGCGAGTATTTTGCCGCATCGGATGCCGCCGCACTGGTGCAGGTCACGCGCCATGTGGTGTACCTGGAAGAAGGCGACAGCGCGGAAGTGACACTGCGCGGGGTGTGCATCGTGGACGCGACCGGCACGCTGCAGCAGCGTCCCGTGCACGTAAGCGAGCTTACGGCCGACGTGATCGAGCCGGCTCCTTACCGCCACCATATGCAGAAGGAAATCTTCGAGCAGCCCATGGCGGTTGCGAACACGCTCGAAATGGTGAGTACCGCTCAGACGATATCGCCAGCCGTATTTGGCGCTGGCGCTGAAGCGATCCTGCGCGACATCGATGCCGTGCTGGTCGTGGCCTGTGGGACGAGTTACCACGCGGGAATGGTCGCGCGGTACTGGCTCGAAGATGTGGCCGGCATCCCGTGCCACGTCGAAATCGCCAGTGAATATCGATACCGGAGATCGGTGCCGAACCCGCGCGCATTGGTCATCGCGATTTCGCAGTCAGGGGAAACTGCAGACACGCTCGCCGCCGTCCAGCACGCCCGATCGCTCGGACACCGTTACTGCCTTGCGATTTGCAACGTGCCCGAATCGGGGCTGGTGCGCATGGCCGATTTGCGCTTTCTCACGCGCGCGGGCCCGGAGATCGGTGTCGCCTCGACCAAAGCGTTTACGACACAGCTTGCCGTGCTGGTATTGCTCACCCTGACCCTCGCCAAGCTGCGCGGGCGTCTATCGGGCGGCGAGGAGTCGGCACTGCTGCATGCCTTGCGGCATCTCCCCGCCGCACTTGCCAACGTTCTAAACGTCGAAGCCCAGGTGAAGCAGTGGGCCGGAATATTCGCGCAGCATCAGCATGCACTGTTCCTGGGACGTGGCATCCATTACCCGATCGCCATGGAAGGCGCGCTCAAACTGAAGGAAATCTCGTATATCCACGCCGAGGCCTACGCGGCAGGTGAACTGAAACACGGCCCGCTCGCGCTCGTGGACCGGGAAATGCCTGTCGTCGCGATTGCGCCCCGGGATGCGCTGCTGGAAAAACTCCAGTCGAATCTACAGGAAGTTCGGGCGCGCGGAGGTGAGCTGTACGTCGTGGCTGATGCGGACACGCGCCTCGCCGAGGGCGATGGCGTTCATGTCATCCATATGCCGGATCACGCCGGCCTGCTCTCTCCGATCCTGCACACGATCCCGTTGCAGCTCCTGGCTTATTATGCAGCGCTCCAGAAGGGCACTGACATCGACAAACCGCGCAACCTCGCCAAGTCGGTTACGGTGGAGTAAGCCGGCTTAATAGCTCACGGGTTCAGAATACGAAGCGCGAGCGCCTTGCCGATCGCCTGGGTGCGGTTGAGCACGTTGAGTTTCCGCAGGATCTTCTGAACATGGTTTTTTACCGTCAGTGCACTGATGCCCAGGATCATGCCGATCTCGATGTTGCTCTTGCCATGATAGATCCATTGCAGGATCTCGGTTTCGCGCGCGGTAAGGACACTCTCGACGTGGGGTTTTACGACCGCGCCGTCGCCTGGCCAGTTGATGCGGGTACGCATCCATGCGGCGTGCAGGAAGGGGACGACCAATCCCACGACGTGCCGCTGGTGGGCACCGACTGCGCCCGGCGCGCAGCCGAATGTGAAGAAACTCGCGAGGTCCCCACCGCCATCATAGGTCCCGTGCGCAACAATGCTCTGAGCGCCGATTCGGGCCAGTTCGCGTCCGAGTGCGCTCGCGGCCGCTGCACCGACGGTAGCAGCATCGAATGCCACCGGTTCGCAGTGGTTTTCTTCCCAGGCCTTGATGAGTTGCGGCACGAGGGTCACATCCTGCCGGAACAGTTCGCTCACACGTGCCGGTTCCGCCGGTGCGGTGGAAAAACTGTCCACGTAGAAAGAGCCGGGTTCGCCGTTGGGCATCGCGCAGATCAGCAGTTCGTGCTCGATCAGGCTTTGCAGCGCACCCTGTGTCCAGCTGAAGAATTCGTGACGCGCGTAGACTCTCAGTGACGCGTCAAGATTAAGCATTAAGGATTCCGCCTGCAGGTCATCGCTACGGGCTGAACCGACACTCTCCGGCATCACCGGGTCGGGCAGCACCCGCAGTGCGGGTTCACATTGCATGGTCAATCGCTCGTCTGCTCGCATGGGGCACGGCACCTCTTGGAAAGACAAGTCATCGTAAAGTGGCACGACTGTGTGAACGCAGAGCGAAGCGGCGCATATGCCGAACGGCGCATTACGCGCGCCGACGCAGGCGCTGCGTTACAGCATGCCTCTATCGCGCTTCCACCAGCTCGTCTGCGGACGCGGAACGGGGCCATCCCGGGCGCTCGGGCAGGCTGCGCCGGAAGCGGTAACCCACTCCGCGCACGGTTTCAAGCAGTTCCTCGTGACCCGTCGGCTTGAACGTCTGTCGCAGCCGCCGGATGTGGACGTCGACGGTGCGCTCCTCGACGAAAACCCGATCGCCCCACACCTCGTCCAGCAGTTGGGCACGGCTGTAGACGCGCTCCGGATGCGTCATGAAGAAATGAAGCATGCGGAACTCGATGTCGCCGAGTTCGATGTCGCGGCCGCTGCAGGTAATGCGGCGAGCCGCGGGATCGAGCCTGACTCCGGCGATTTCGACCACATCGCCCGTAAGCTGGGGGAGGCAGCGCCGCATGACGGCACGTATCCGTGCGAGCATCTCGCGCGGGAAGAACGGTTTCGTAATGTAGTCGTCGACCCCCGCTTCCAGGCCCGCGACGCGATCCGATTCACCGGTGCGCGCGGTCAGCATGATGATGGGGATGTCCTTGGTACGCTGGTCGCTTCGCAAACGTCTTGCGAAAGTCATGCCGGGCGTGTCCGGCAGCATCCAGTCGAGGAGCACGAGATCAGGAAGGGTTTCCCGCAACAGCGCCTCCGCTTTGGCGATGCTCGAGGCACGCAACGCTCGGTATCCTGCGCGCTCCAGATTAATTGCAATGAGTTCCTGAACTTCGAGGTCGTCTTCCACGATCAGTATGGTTGCGTTCATGAGTTATCTGATTCCTTTTGTTGAGTGTAGCAATCGTAACGACGAAGCAAACCTCCTCTTTCCTCACGGCAGGATGATAGTACGGTCGCCTCCGCCGCACTATCAGGGAAAATTGATTTTCGGGTAGCAGTTCAACGAAGTCGTGTCGCTTGCGCGCCACATGAGCCGTCGGCATAAATGCAACCGTAGGCCCGCAATCTGCTCTCGCTTCGCGCGCGGCCGCATGAGTTTGCTTGAGAGAGCCGGCTTGCACGCGCCCGTTGCAACACGCCGTCGAGCGCGCGGCATTCAAGGCCGGCTCGAGCGTCGCCAGTCCGGTTTTGGATTTACCGGCCCCCAGATCGGGGACACCTTCCGCCTCGCTTCAACCTCCGCCACCTTTTGCGCCTGCTGCTGAAGCTGCAACTCGCGTCGAACCTTGGCAAAGGTCTTTCTCAGGTCGGTTTGCGTGCTGGTGGTATAACGGAATGAAGGGTCAAGGATGGATTTCATGGAACCTCCGTTACCGGCGTGCGGCAACGCTCGCGTCACCTAAGGCCTGACGCCAATATACGGGACGCCGCACTCGCCAACTATCGACGAAAATCGATTTTGCTGTAGCGATTGTTCGAGGGCGGCTGTCGTTCTTCTCCTACAAGCCGCTCGCACCGAAGGAAAGCAAACTCATCCCGGGTCTTTTGCCGCCCGCGCTCGCGCCGATATACCGGCGCCGAGATGCTCATGCATCGCTAAGCCAAAACTGGCCCTTCGGGCCGAGGGACTCCGTTGCCTGGAGCCTGATGCCGGACGCATGGTCTCTCTTCACGAAACCATATCACTACGCGTTACCAGCCGGACTACGACACCGGCTCGGGCGCGCTCTACAGCATTAATCCGAGGCCCGTAACTTATGCAGAAGCCACTTCCGTGCACCGCTTCTTATGTCCATCGACAAACGGCGTATTTCACTCCTCGCGGCATTCGCGTTGCTGCCGACATTCGGCTGCACCATGATCGGGCATGAGCGAGTACCGGATTGGCCCGAACTTCAGGTTAGAGAGCACCACGTTCCACACCACGTCATGCGCGACAAATGCAGCAAGTACGTTGCGTTTGGCATGTCG
>DATFGD010000477.1:0-2305 GCA_035249725.1 Burkholderiales bacterium | reverse complement strand
CTTCGCCGATAACCGATACCTGGCGGCCGCGATACTGCATGACCAGCATGTTCACATGCGCGTTGCGGACGAAGCGGCCCTTGCTCAAGGCCGTGGCGATCGCCTTTTCGGCCTCGGCGCGCGAGAGGCCGCCAATCTTGGTCTCTCCGATCAGCGGAAAACTGATGGTGCCGTTCTGGGAGATCTCCGCTTCGGTCGTGAGATCCGGACTGTTATAGACAGTGATCTTCACGATGTCGCCCGCACCCAGCGGGTATTCGGTCATCGCGGGCGCCTCGGCCTGTTCAGCGGGCGCGGCAGTTGCCGCCGGCGCCGGCGTTTCCACCGGTCGCACCGGCCGATACGACGTGCTCAACAGGTTGCACCCGGACACCAGCACGCACGCCGCCAGCGCGGCCGCCATAGAGGTAAGCGATCTCATGTTTCCTTCCTCCGTCAGTACGCTCTTTTGTCTTTGACGACGACCAGGACGGTCCTCAGCATGATCCAGAGATCGAGCGATACCGACCAGTGGTTCAGATAGTCGAGATCGTATTCGATCCGTTGCCTCATTTTTTCCACCGATGAGGTCTCGCCTCGTAAGCCGTTCACCTGGGCCCAGCCCGTAATGCCCGGCCGCACTTTGTGCCGCACCATGTAGCCATTGATGAGCCCGCGATACTGCTCGTTGTGCGCGACGGCATGCGGGCGCGGTCCGACGATGCTCATGCTGCCGGCGAGCACGTTGATGAACTGGGGCAGCTCGTCGAGTGACGTGCTGCGCAGGAACACGCCGAAGCGCGTGACGCGGGGATCATCGCGCCGCGCCTGCTCGATGCGCTCACCGTCCTCGCATACCTTCATGGTGCGAAACTTGAGGACGACGATTTCCTTGCCGTCCAGACCGTAGCGGCGCTGGCGAAACAGGATCGGCCCGGGCGAAGAGAGCTTCACCCCGAGCGCAATCGCAGCCATAAGCGGCCAGCACGCGACCAGCACCGCCGTGGCGAGAGCGATGTCCATGGCCCGCTTCAGCACGCCGTTGATCCCGTAGAACGGCGTCTCGCACACCGCGATCACCGGGACGCTCCCAATGTGGTCCACTCGCGCCTGTATCATGTCGAAGGGCAGCGTGCTCGGAACGAAGTACACGGACGCCGTCGTGTCGCGCAGCTCATCGAGCATGTGCACGAGACGCGTGTCGCGCGTCATCGGCAGGGTAATGTAGACGACGTGGATGGCGTTTTCTTTTACGTAGCGCGCGACGTCTTCGACGCCGCCCAGCACGCGGTGCGATTGGAGCGAAGCGACACGCCCATCGGCACGGTCGTCGAAAAAACCTTTCAGCACGCCGCGGCAGGGATCCTCAGCGATCTCGTGGGCAAGTTCGTGCCCCAGTTCGTTGAGGCCCACGATGACCTTGGTGCGAGCCAGCACGCCGGCCGAGACGTAGCGGCACAGCGCGTGCTTTGCGAGCGCCTGCGCCCAGTGCAAGGCGAACGGCGTGACGACGAACCACGTGAGCAGCAGCTTGCGCGAGTAAAAGTCCGTTGTCTTGGTGACAAAGCCGATGAAGAGCAGCACGCCGGCCACGGTGATCCAGTCCGTGAGGACTCCGCGCCCCGGCACGATCATCGAATGCCCGTTGGAAAGCGGCAGTTCGCCAAAAACGCGCAGCGCGACGAGCAGCACCAGTGCACAAAGGATGGCGTATATCTCCGTCAACGGTTCTTGATACAGGACCATGCAGAACGCCAACGACAGCACGCAGGCCGCGGGCGCCAGCGCAAACCTGACGAAGGCTACGAT
Organism: Burkholderiales bacterium; assembly: GCA_035249725.1. Classification (GTDB taxonomy): domain Bacteria; phylum Pseudomonadota; class Gammaproteobacteria; order Burkholderiales; family SG8-41; genus DSOT01. The sequence goes on along the minus strand of DATFGD010000477.1, from coordinate 517 downwards.
CGGCAGCTCGGTGCCGATCTCTTTGAATTCACCGGCGAGGAAGCTCATAACGTCATATCCGGCAGCGCATATGGTGCCCTTCCTTCCATGAAACGCAGTCGGCGCGCATACAGCAAAACTGCGCGTCGGATGGACGCCCCGAGGCTGTGCCCAGCCTCGCTCGACCACAAAACGGCGGTCTCCGGTCCGCTCCCTCGCGCAGGTGTTTAACCCGCGACGAGGTAACAGCAACACCCGTGCCAGAAGGGGGACAAACGCTTGCGGTTCAAATGCTTTCGGCATGAAGGGGGGCGCCGCGGAGGCTCAATGTGGACAACGCCGCGTCACCCTCTGGCGACACAGCTTCATGATTAGAGGAAAGCGCTTTGATTTTGCTTGGATACTTATGTCGCGAATAAGCAACAAAAACGGTGTGAGGAGCGGTTCATGCTCGACATTCCTCCCCTTTATGGCATCTAACAGGCATAATTTGACGCGTGATCACAGCCGACATGCCGTGGGTGGACGGGAACCATCA
>DATFGD010000476.1:0-2573 GCA_035249725.1 Burkholderiales bacterium | reverse complement strand
CGCGCACGGTGTCGTGCTCGAAAGCGGTGAAGAGATACGCGCAAAGCTCGTGGTTTCCAATGCCGATCCCCGGCGCACCTTTCTCACGCTCGTGGGGCGCGAACAACTGCCGGCAGATTTTGTGGCGTCGATCGAGCGTTATCGATTCCGCGGCGCTTCCGGCAAGGTGAACCTCGCGTTGAGCGAGCCTCCCAATTTCACCTGTCTGCCCGGTGCCGGGCCGCATCTGCGTGGAGCGATTTCGATCAGTCCCAGCATCGAGTACCTCGAGCGCGCCTACGACGACGCCAAGTATGGCGAGATATCGCGCCGACCGTACCTCGACATCGTCATACCGTCCATGATCGATCCGGAAATGGCGCCGCCCGGAAAGCACGTCATGTCGATCTTCGTGCAATACGCGCCGTATCACCTGAACGGCGGCTGGACCGATGCGCGGCGCGAAGCGTTCGGCGATACCGTGATCGATGCGCTTACCGAGTATGCGCCGAATCTCAAATCGGCCATCCTGCATCGGCAAGTCATTACGCCGGCGGATATCGAGCGCATCATCGGCCTGAGCGAAGGCAACATCTTCCAGGGCGAACTGAGCCTGCAGCAGATGTTTTTTCTGCGTCCCGTGCCGCAATGGTCGCGCTACCGCACGCCGCTTCGCGCGCTCTATCAGTGTGGATCGGGTACCCATCCGGGCGGTGGTGTGATGGGCGCGTCGGGGCGGCTTGCGGCGCTCGCCATTCTGCGCGACCGGGCAGTATGAGCGCCGCGACGGTCGTGATCGGAACCGGTGTCAACGAACTCGTTGCCGCCCATTACCTCGCGCGCGCGGGACAGCAGGTCGTGGTCCTCGAACAAAATACAGCGGACTGGGCTACTGCGCTGGACACAGGCTGGATTCCGCCGCGCATACTGGGCGATCTCGCACTTGATAGTCACGGCGGCCCGCGAACGTCGCTTCAGGTCTATCGGCCCGATCCGTGGGTAGCGGCCGTGCTGCCGGACGGCGGCCGTCTGGAACTCTGGAACGACCCCGTGCGCTCCGCCGAAGCGATCCGGCGACTCAGCGCGCGCGATGCGAAACGATGGCCGGACTTCTGCGAGCGCATGGCGCGTCTCGCGCGGGTGCTCGAAAGGCTGTACACCGCGCCTCCGCCCGACCTCATGACCCGCGATGTGGGCGAACTCGCGCGGATCGCTGGAACTGCGTTCGGTGTGCGTCGGCTGGGACGACAGGGTATGGAAGATCTCATGCGGCTGCTGCCCATGCCGATCGCAGATCTTCTCGACGACTGGTTCGAGTGCGATGCGCTGAAAGGCGTACTCGGTGCGGCGGGAATCATGCACCTGTGCCAGGGACCGCGTTCAGGTGGAACGGCATTTCGCTTGCTCCATCATCACGCTGGCAATATGCCCGGTGTGTTCCGGCCGCCCCTTTCGAACCTTAGCCGTGTGCTGGAAGCGCGGCCGGGAATCACGCTGCGGCGCGGCGCGAGCGTGGGCCGCATCAGCGTGCGGGAAGGACACGTCACGGGCGTCGTGCTCACAGACGGCGAGGAGATAGTCACTCGCCTCGTCGTTTGCGGCGCCGATCCGCGACGCACGCTGCTCGAGTGGGTCGATACTGGATCGCTCACGCCGGAGTTTACGCGCGCCGTGCGCCACATCCGCAGCCGGGGCGTCGTTGCGCGCGTCGTACTCGAGCTGCAGGGTGCCCCGGGATTCACCACGTTGGTCGTCGCGCCATCGCTCGACCATCTCGAGCGTGCTTATGATGACGCCAAGTATGGCCGCTTTTCACAACATCCTTATCTGGAAGCCCGCGCTACGGAAACGGCGGACAGCGGTTGTCGCGTCGAGGTGGACGTGCAGTATGCGCCGTATACGCTGCGGGACGGGGACTGGGACGAAGCCCGGCGAAGCGCCCTCGCGCAGCGTGTCGTGGAAATGTTGAGCGAAGCGATACCCGGTTTCGATGCGCGCGTGAGCGCGCGCCGCGTGGCGGCACCACCCGATCTCGAAGCGCGGTGCGGCTTTCCCGAAGGGCAGGCGCACCATGCCGAACTTGCCCTCGATCAGTCGTTCTGGATGCGCCCGCTCCCCGGCTGGGCCTCGTACCGCACGCCGGTCGCCGGCCTCTATCTGTGCGGTCCAGGTACCCATCCCGGCGGGGCGATCGCCGGCGCCGCCGGCGCCAACGCCGCACGCGTCGTGCTGCGCGACCGGCCGCACTAACGAGCGTCGTAGAAATGACTGACGCCGCTCTGCCCTCACTCCCGCCCCTCTCCCGCATCGCGGGCGAGGGTGCGCCGAAACGTGGAGCGGGGGCCCCACTTGTGGGGATGCGACCGTGAAGGCGCACATAAGCACGCGGGCAATACTTCGGCGCTGCATCCCGCTGCGGGGTCGCATCCATCGGCCACGGCGACGGAACCTGCTCCGCCCTCCGCGGGCGCATTTGTGGTGCAGATGGGGTTGTCAACTATTTGCACGACGATCAGTCGGAGCGCCGCCCGGAGCCTCGGGCAAAACGATCTTTATGATAGATTCGCGTGCACCGCCCAACGGCGCACCAACAA
>DATFGD010000475.1:0-6334 GCA_035249725.1 Burkholderiales bacterium | reverse complement strand
CAACGAGGTGCACAGCGGATGGACACCGCGCGCTGGGGTTCGAGGCCCTTACAACGCTTGGACCTCTTTTCGACCCCTCGCATAAAGGCCTGGCGTCCCCACGGGGATTCGAACCCCGGTTACCGCCGTGAAAGGGCGATGTCCTAGGCCTCTAGACGATGGGGACTTGCGGACTGCTTTTCCTCGCGGGATGCCGTTCCTATATAGCGCTGGAACGTTTAAGCCCGGTTACTGGTGGAGGTAACCGGGATCGAACCGGTGACCTCTTGCATGCCATGCAAGCGCTCTCCCAGCTGAGCTATACCCCCACAAGAGAGCGCGAATTATACCGAGGGTGCCCTGCACTGTAAAACGCTTCATTGCCCCGGAAACGCTTCCAACTGCTTGGAAAGCCGCGCGAGAACGCGGTCGCGACCGATGAGTTCGAGTGTTGCGTCGATGGAAGGGGTCTGGGCTTCGCCGGTGACCATTACCCGCAGCGGCATCGCGATCTTCGGGAGCTTCAGCTTGTGATCGGCGATTACGGCCTTGAGCGTCGCGTTGATCTGCTCGCGGTTCCATTCGGTCGCGGCGAGCCGCTCGCGCAGATCGGCGAGCGCGGGACGGATTTCGCTTGAGTAGTGCTGTCGCTTCAGTTCTTCCGAAGGCTCCAGCGTGCGATAGAAGTACACCGCAGCGTCCGCCAGCTCTTCGGTCGTGCTGACGCGCTCTTTCAGCAATGCGATCACGCGCGCAAGCGGCGGGCCGTCGGCCACGTTGCAGCCGTGCGCGGCCAGAAAAGGCGTCGCGAGCTGCGCGAGACGCTCGTCGTCGGCTTCCTTGATGTACTGCTGGTTGAGCCATGCGAGCTTCTCGGGATTGAAGCGCGCGGGCGACTTGCTGATGTGCTCGAGATCGAACCACTCGATCATCTGGTCGCGCGAGAATTTCTCCTCATCGCCGTGCGACCAGCCCAGCCGCGCGAGGTAGTTGAGCAGCGCTTCCGGAAGATAGCCGTCGTCCCTGTATTGCATGACGCTCACCGCACCGTGACGCTTCGAGAGCCGCTCGCCGTCCTGTCCCAGGATCATCGGCACGTGTGCGAACTTGGGCACTTCCGCCCCAAGCGCGCGGTAGATGTTGATCTGGCGCGGCGTATTGTTCACGTGATCGTCGCCGCGGATGACGTGCGTGATAGCCATGTCGATATCGTCCACCACGACGCCGAAGTTGTAGGTCGGGATGCCGTCGGCGCGCAGGATGACGAGATCGTCGAGCTCCTCGTTCGACACCGTGATCGGGCCTTTGACGAGATCGTTGAAGGTCACTTCGCCGTGGTCGGGATTGCGAAAGCGGATGACCGGCTGCACGCCGCCGGGCGGCATGCGGTTCTGGAGCTGCGCCACTTCCGGCCGCCAGCGTCCGTCGTAGCGCGGTTTGTCGCCGCGCGCCCGCTGCGCCTCGCGCAGCGCTTCGAGTTCCTCCTTGCTCGCGTAGCAGTAGTACGCCTTGTCTTCGCGCACCAGCTCTTCGGCGATGGCACGATAACGGTCGAGGCGCTCCATCTGGAAGTACGGGCCTTCGAAGTCGAGCCCGAGCCACGCCATGCTGTCGAGGATCGCCTGCACCGACTGCTGCGTCGAGCGCTCGCGATCGGTGTCCTCGATGCGCAGGATGAACGTGCCGCCGTGCCTCTTGGCGTACGCCCAGCAGAAAAGCGCGGTGCGCGCGCCGCCGATGTGCAGATAGCCGGTGGGACTGGGTGCGAAGCGGGTGCGGATCATGCGGGGTCGAAGAGCGAAAAGCCGATTTTACGCGTACGGGCGTGTCTTCTGGATGCCGGCTTTCGCCGGTAAGACGATATCTAGATCGGTGGGGTGCGGGACCGAAATTCTTCCGCCGTCTCGTCCATGCGCTGGAAAACCGCGCCTTCGTCCTTCAATTTCCGGATGAGCCGCTCCAGCATCATGATGCGATGCCCGCGCCCGATGATGAAGGGATGACAGGTGTAGGTGAGGACGCCCCACTCCATCGTCTGCTTGAGATAGAGAAAGTCGTTCAGCCAGTTTCCCATGACATCGTTGGCGTTGCGCAATCCCTGCCGGATGCTCGTTTCGGTGCGGACGAACTCGAAGTGCGGCGAATCGTCGGTGGACCAGTGGATCGGTAGCTCGATGAGGGGCGTCGCGAGGCCGAACGCTGCGGGCTTCTCCAGTTCGACCACATCGCCCTGGCGCGCGTAGTACGGCGTGTAGTCGTCGCCCATCATGCTGCTGTCGTAGACGAAATTGTGCTTGAGCAGCAGCTCGACCGAATGCGGGCTCAGATCCCATGACGGGGAACGATAGCCACGCGCGTACTCGCCCGAGATGCGCTTGATCGCTTCGTTGGCGCGCACGAGCTCCGCTTCCTCGCCCTCGCGCGTCAAGCTCGCCGGCGGGCGGTGCGTCCAGCCGTGGTGCGCGATTTCATGGCCCGCGGCGACCACTGCCTTTACCGCGTCGGGATAGGTCTCAATCGTGTGGCCGGGCACATACCACGAGCTGCGGATGCCGTATTTCGCGAGCAGCTCGAGAAGCCGCGGCGCGCCGACGCGTGGGCCGAACTCACCGCGCGAAATCCAGCTCGCAGTGGTCTGCCCGCGTGCGATGAAGCCCGAGATGGCGTCGAAGTCGAAGGTGAGACAGACGATGTGTTTGGTCAATTCATTTGCCTCTTGCGGTGTTCATAAGCGGTCGATCGATCCAAAGTGCCACGAAATGCCCGATGGCCCGTTCGCCCTGAGCCCGTCGAAGGATTTCTACGAACGGGCCGTTCATCCTTCGACTCCGCTTCACTCCGCTCAGGACGAACGGAGATGGCTCATTCGCGGCACTAAACGCGGCGCCACGTGGTGCCTTGTGAACCGTCTTCCAGCACGATGCCGGCATCCAGCAGCTCCTTGCGGATGCGATCCGCCTCGGCGAAATTCTTCGCCTTGCGGGCCGCAACCCGCTGCTCAATAAGTTTGTCGATGAGTTCTGGCGAGTAATTGATGCCCGACGCCGCTAATGTCTTCCCAGGCAGAACGACTTCGGCGTTGCCTATCGTGCCGAGCCCTTGAAGGAATGCAACCGGATCGCGTTGTAACAATCCGAGCGTACCGGCAAGCGACTTGAGCAAGCCTGCGTCTTTGGAAGAGCGTGTCTTGTTAACTTCGTTTGCAAGATCGAACAGCACCGCGACCGCTTCCGGCGTATTGAAGTCATCGTTCATCGCCTCCTGAAAGCGCGCTGCGTAGGCATTTTCCCAGTCGATCGCTCTCCCGGCGGTATCCACGCCGCGCATCGCGGTATAGAGCCGGCTCAGCGCCTGCTTCGCGTCGTCGAGATGCTGATCCGAATAATTGAGCGGGCTGCGATAGTGAGCACGGATCACGAAGAACCGCACCACCTCGGGGTCGTAGCCCGCGAGAATTTCCCGCACGGTGAAGAAGTTTCCGAGCGACTTCGACATCTTCTCGTTGTCCACGCGCACGAAGCCGTTGTGCATCCAGTAGTTGACGAACGTGTGCTGATGCGCGCCTTCCGACTGCGCAATCTCGTTCTCGTGGTGCGGAAACTGCAGATCCTGGCCGCCGCCGTGGATGTCGAAATGCGTTCCGAGCAGCGCGCTCGACATCGCCGAGCACTCGATGTGCCAGCCCGGGCGCCCCCTGCCCCACGGCGAATCCCAGTACGGCTCGCCGGGCTTGGCCTGCTTCCACAGGGCGAAGTCGAGCGGGTCGTGCTTGCTTGCGTCCACCTCGACGCGCTCGCCCGCGCGCAGTTCATCGAGCGACTTCCCGGAGAGCTTGCCGTAACCGGGAAATTTGCGCACGGCGTAATTCACGTCGCCGTCCTCCACGCGATACGCGAGCCCGCGCCGCTCCAGCAGACCGATCATCTCCAGCATGTTGGGAACGTACTGCGTCGCGCGCGGCTCCACGTTGGGCAGCTCCACGCCGAGCGCCGCGTTGTCCTCGTTCATCGCCTCGATGAAGCGTGCGGTCAGGGCTTCGACCGGTTCGTTGTTCTCGTGCGCGCGCTTGATGATCTTGTCATCGATGTCGGTGATGTTGCGCACGTATTTGACCTCGAAACCGAGCGCCCGCAACCACCGGCGCACGACGTCGAAGACGACCATCACGCGGGCATGGCCCAGATGGCAGTAGTCGTACACCGTCATGCCGCACACGTACATGCGAACCTTACCGGCCTCGATGGGGACAAATTCCTGCTTGTGACGCGTGAGCGTGTTATGGATTCTGAGCATCGTGTTGGAGCGGTGCGCCGCGCTGGTGCGGAATGCCGCCGGGTACGTGAATCCGGCCTCGCATTCCGGTCAGCCGGCCGGAGTTTGAATCACCGGCGATTCTTGATAGAATTTCAAAGAGTTATGCCATCTCACGCCGCGCAAAAAGTATAGCACAATGGATCTTGCCCGCCCTGCACTTACCTTTGCCGGTGCCGCCGTGCTCGCGTTCGGCATCAGCCTTCCGGCCGCGGCCCAGCGCGACGACGGCCTCAAGCAGGTGGAATTTCTGATTCAGAAGGGCGATCACGAACGCGCGCTCGAAAACGTGGAACACTATCTCGTGTCGAATCCGAAGGACGCGCGCGGCCGGTTTCTGAAAGGCGTCATCCTCGCCGAGCAGAAAAAGACGCAGGACGCGATCAAGATTTACACCGATTTGACCCACGAACATCCCGATCTGCCCGAGCCTTACAACAACCTCGCCGTGCTGCATGCGGGAGTCGGGCAGTATGATGCGGCGCGGATGGCGCTCGAGATGGCGATCCGCGTCAAGCCGGATTATGCGGTCGCTCACGAAAACCTCGGCGATATCTACGCGCGTATGGCCGCGCAATCGTATGAAAAAGCGGCCCAGCTCGATCGCGGAAACAAGAGCGCGCCGCTCAAGCTCAAACAGGTGACGGCGCTGCTGTCGGCCGCCCGCCGCTGACGTTCTTATCAACCCCGGCGGGAATGCCGGAACCAATCACGGGACTGTACATGCTAAGAACACTCATCGCCTGCTTTGCCCTGCTCGCGACACCACTCGCCGGTGCCGCCGGACCCCAGGTCGAGTTCAAGACCAACATGGGGACGATCGTGCTGGAGCTCTACCCGGACCGCGCGCCGGAGACCGTCAAGAACTTCCAGCAGTACGTGAAAAGCGGCTTTTATAAGGGCACGGTGTTTCACCGCGTGATCCCCGGCTTCATGATCCAGGGCGGCGGGTTCACCGCGGATCTCCAGCACAAGCCTTCCCGAGAGCCGATCAAGAACGAAGCGAATAACGGCCTCAAGAACGCGGTCGGCACGATCGCGATGGCGCGCACCTCGGATCCGCATTCGGCAACCTCGCAGTTCTTCATCAACGTGGTGGACAATCCGCCGCTCGACTATCGCGAAGGAAACGTCGGCTACGCCGTATTCGGAAAGGTGACGTCGGGCCTGGACGTGGTCCAGAGAATCGCGACCGTTCCCACCACCGCGCGCCCGCCGCACCAGAACGTACCGGTCAAGCCGGTCGTCATCGAAAGCGCGCGCATGCTCGAAGCCGGCGCATCCAAACCGGCGAAGAAATCAACCCCGTAAAGGATGAATCATGGTCAAGCTGCACACCAACATGGGCACCATCACGCTCGAACTCGAGGATGAAAAGGCGCCCGATACCGTCGCGAACTTCCTGCAGTACGTGAACGACGGCCATTACACGAATACGGTCTTCCACCGCGTGATCGACGGTTTCATGATCCAGGGCGGCGGGTTCGAGCCCGGAATGAAACAGAAGCCGGCGCGCCAGCCGGTGAAGAACGAAGCGGAAAACAAGCTCAAAAATGACGCCTACACCGTCGCCATGGCGCGCACGCCCGACCCGCATTCGGCCACCGCACAGTTCTTCATCAACGTCTCGAACAACGACTTTCTCAACTTCAAGGCGCCGACCGCCGAGGGCTGGGGCTACTGCGTGTTCGGGCACGTGACGGAAGGCACGGAGGTCGTGGACAAGATTCGCAAGGTGAAGACGGGCAACCGCGGCCAGCATCAGGATGTGCCGGTCTACGACGTCGTGATCGAGAAGGCGGAAGTCGTCTGAGCGCCAGCCTCACCCTCGTCATGCCGGCAAACGCCGGCATCCATTGCACCATGCGCGATCAGCAAACAATACAACCCCCCGTTCCAGTCCCCGCCGCTGCGGTAGGAGGCAGGTGAAGCACACACTATTCGTCTCCGACCTGCATCTCGCCACCGAGCGTCCGCACATCGGCGAGGTGTTCTTCGAGTTCGTGGGGAACATCGCAACGCACGCGGAAGCGCTCTACATCCT
>DATFGD010000474.1:0-10074 GCA_035249725.1 Burkholderiales bacterium | reverse complement strand
TTCAGCGCGAGCGAAGGCGAGACCATACTCGAATCGGCGCTGCGTGAGGGCTTTGTGATCGCCTACGGTTGCCGCAACGGCGCCTGCGGCACCTGCAAAGGCCGGGTGCTCGAGGGTGAGGTCGATTACGGCATCTACCAGGAACACGCCCTGCCGGACGAAGAAAAAAGGCGCGGCCACGCGCTCTTCTGCCAGGCGCGCCCGCGCGGCGATCTCGTCATCGAGTGCCGCGAAATCAGCGCCGTACGCGATATCCCGATCAAGACCTTGCCCTGCCGGGTTCAAAAAATGGAACGGCTGGCGCCGGATGTGATGGCGCTCCATCTGCGGCTGCCTGCGAGCGAGCGCCTTCAGTTCCTCGCCGGGCAGTACATCGACATCCTGATGAAAGACGGCAAGCGCAGGAGCCTTTCGATGGCGAACGCGCCGCACGACGATGCGTACCTGGAACTGCACCTCAGAAACTATGGCGGGCCGTTCAGCGATTACGTCTTCAACCGGATGAAGGAGAAGGATATCCTGCGGTTCGAAGGGCCGCTCGGGACGTTCTTTCTCCGCGAAGACAGCGACAAGCCGATCATTCTGCTCGCAAGCGGCACCGGTTTCGCGCCCATCAAGGCGATCATCGAACACGCGCTGTTCAAAGGCATCACCCGCTCCATCACGCTGTACTGGGGTGGGCGGGTACGTGGCGATCTGTACCTGAACGCGCTCGCCGAACGCTGGCAGCGCGACCATGGCATCCGTTATATCCCGGTGCTGTCAGAGGCTTTGCCGGAAGACCGGTGGACGGGCCGCACCGGTTTTGTTCACCGCGCCGTGATGGAGGATCTTCCCGATCTTTCGGCTCACCAGGTATACGCGTGCGGTTCGCCGCTCATGGTGGAAGCAGCCCACAAGGATTTCACGACCGAGTGCAGGGTGCCCGACGAGGAGTTTTATTCCGACTCTTTCACGCCGGCGGCACCGACCGCCTAGAGCGGCGTCTTGCGCCGGCCGCCCGTGACCTGACGCAGCTGGCCGATTGCGATGTCCAGGCTTTCGCGGGAATGGCGGTGCGCGGCGTCGGCGTTACCGAGTTCGTGCTGGAGTTGCGCGAGGGCGTAGTGCGCCGACCACGTGGGTTCGATCGCGATGCTCGCCTCCAGATAGCTTTGGGCCTTGCCCCACAGGCCCTGGCGGGCACACAGCCGACCGAGCGCGAGCAGCAGCCCCGCATCGCGCGGCTGCTGCTGGAGCCAGCGCTCCGCACGTTCTATGCGGCGCAGCGTATCACCGCTTTCGCATTCGGCGTAAAGCAGCGCGAGTGCGCTGTCCCAGTTCTCGTCGAGACTTTGCTCGATGATTTCGCGCGCCTTGCTGCACGCGCCGAGCGCAATGAAACCCTGGGCGGCCGCCGTGGCGATCCTCGTGTCCGTTCTGTCCCGCGCCGGGATTTTCTGCCACGCCTCTGCGAGCACGCGCTCGTCAACCGCCTTGCGCTTGAGATTCTCAGCCTGCGCCCGCGCCCGGATCTGGCCCGCCTGTTCCGCGTCGAATACCCGACGCTTCTCGAGCTCATCGATGAGCGCCAGCACCTGGTCCCAGTTTCGCAGCGCCTGCTGCGCGCGAAGCTCGAAGCGCAGTGCCGCGGTGTGCTTGCGTGGCAGCGCCTTCAAGGCATCCAGCGCATCCTGATAGCGGCGCTCGCCGAGCAATAATTCGACCTCCGTCGCGATTTTCGCGGCATCGTCCTCCGCGACCAGCGTCGCCGCTTGCGCGAGATAAGCGTCGCGACGCTCCGGGACGCGCAACTCGTGCGCCGCACGCGCGGCCAGAATCGCGCCGAGCCCGGCATGGTCGCCGAACTTCATCGAACCGGACGCTGCCTTTTCGGCACGGCTATAGCGGCCGGCGAACAATTCGTGGAGGGCTTCGGCGAGCATCGCCTGCGCTTTTTCGCGACGGCGGGTCATGCGATATGCCTGGACCCGCGCCGGCAGGCGCACAGTGCCCGAGATCGTGCGGACCACTACGTACACCACGAGGAAAATCCCGGCGAGCAGCGCGACGAGCAGATTAAGCGACAACTCCACGCGATAGGGCGGCGATACCAGCAGCGCATACCCGGTGTTGTAGCGCGCGGCGACCACGAGCCCTGCGGCCAGTGCGGACAGGGCGACAATCCAGAACAGCGCTCTCACGATGGAATACGCTCAGCGCGTGGCCGATTCGCGGACCGGGCGCAAACTGCGCAGCGCATCCAGCGTTGCGGAGATATCCGGCACGTCGATCGCAATTTCGCTGGAATGCAGATTGCGCAGCACGCTGGCGGCATGAACGACGCTGTTGTTCTGCATATCGAAGTAGCGCTCCAGCCAATCGCGTGCCGCCTTCAGATCCGACTTGTAGCTTTGTTCGTCGCGGCCCAGGAGCGCGAGCCGTGCGCCGAGCAGGCGCAGTTTTAGATTCTCGCGCAGGAAGAAGCTCTGCGGCGGTGCGAGCAATGGCGCTTCGGGCTTTTCCATGTGCTGTATGCGCACGAGCTGCTTCAGGTCCGCCCAGGCCTCGCGCACAACGCGCAGCCAGCCATTGCCCTCGCCTTGCTCCTGTGCGGCGGCCGGCGCCGGCGGGCGCACCTCCATCGCGAGCGGAAGCCGGTCTACGCCCGAAATCAGATTGTCCAGCCGGATGCTGATGCCGACCGTGTCGACGTACGGGAGCGCGCGCAGTCGTTCGATGTCGCCGTTGAGCGCCTTGCGCAGTCCGATGAGTTGCGGGCGTTCCATGCGCTGGAGGCGCGTGTCGGCATTCTGCAGCGCGATCAACGCCGCCTTTACGTTGCCGGCGAGCTGGAGCTGCTGATTCGCGATCAGCAGCGACTGTTCGATCTCGGCATAGCCCCACTCGTCGCGGTTGCGGGAAAGCTCCTGGTACAGCGACTCCAGCGCGATCTGCTGGCTCTGGGATTCGGCGAGCCGGTTCTCCAGCACCCCGGTCTTGACCTGTGCCGCAGCGCTCGCCTCACGTGCCTGCTCGGCCAGCAGACGGCTTTCCTTCGACTGCGTGTCCAGTTCCGAAAGCCGGCGCGCGATGCTCTGCGTGAGTTCGTCGAACCGGGTGCGGGAATCGTGCCACTGCCAAACCGCTAATCCCAGCGCGACCAGTGCGATCACCGCCACCACGCCGACCAGGCGGCGTAAACCGGACTCTACGCGCGCAAGTCGCTCCACCGGCGATGCGGAAGGCTCGCGGGCCGCCTCGGAAATCGCGGCAAGCTTGTTCGGTGACGGGTCATTCATGAGGTATCTCGTCCAGTTTCGCCGATAGTATGCGAGGAAGCGCCGAGCGGCCGCAACACGAGGCCGTCATTTCTCCGCTGAAAAATGCGCGCAGACTCCGGCGAGTATCCCGTCGTCTCCGGGTCCGGTCGTCACCACGACCGCGACACCGCAGCTTCGGGCCGTTTCCGCGATGCGCGAATGCGGCACGAACAGCGGCGTCGCGACGAGGCGGGACCGCGCCGTCGTACCGACTATCTGGAACAGGTTCTTCACCCCTTCGCTGCTCGTTACGACGAAGCCGTCGAGGCGGTGCTGCTGCCACGCATCGTAGATCGGCGCGGGGTCGATCGCGGGCACGGTGCGCCGATAACATTCGGCATACTCGACGCGCGCACCGCGTGCGGCGAGCGCGTCGCCCAGCAGCTCGCGGCCGCCCTGCCCGCGAAAGATCACGATCCGTTTTCCGGCCACCTGCTGTAGCGCAGGCTGGGCGAGCAGCGCTTCGCTGTCGAATCCGTGGGCCGGCGCGATCACGGGTGCGACCCCCCGGCCGCGCAGCGTCTTTACCGTGGCGTCCCCAATGGCCGCGATGGCGAGCGGCGGCGGCAGCGTGCGGCGCGGCGAGAGGAGGTCCATTGTCCGGCTCACCGCGTTGGGGCTGATGAAAATCGCGATATCGAACTCCTCCAGCCGGTCCACCAAAGCGTAAAACGGCTGCAGGTCCTCGACGTCCGCGATCTCGATTACCGGAAACAGGATCGCTTGCCCGCCGGCGCAACGCACTTTCGCGGCGAGCGATACCGCCTGGCGCGCGGGACGAGTGATGACGATGCTGCGTCCGGCAAGCGGTGCGGCGGGGGCGCCCACGGTTGTCACTCGCCTTGTTGTTCGAGCGCCGCGAGGATTGCATCCGCCCCGTGCATGCGCAGTTGCTCGGCGAGCGCGCATCCGAGCGCTGACGCATCCTCGGCTGAACCTTCCAGCGCTCCGCTCACCAGTCGCGATCCGTCGGGCGCGCCGACGAATCCGCGCAGCCGCATGCGGGCGCCGCTCACCTCGGCAAACGCGCCCAGCGGCACATTGCAGCTTCCGGCGAGGCCGCGCGAAACGGCCCGTTCCGCTGTGACGCACAGGGCAGTGGTTTTATGATCGAGCGGCCCGAGCAGCATCTGCACATCGGCGCGTTCGGCGCGGCATTCAAGGCCCAGTGCGCCCTGACCCGGGGCCGGCAGACTTTCCTCCGGCGTGAGCAACGCCGTGATGCGGTCTTCCAGGCCGAGCCGCTTCAAACCGGCGGCAGCGAGGATGATGGCGTCGAACTCCCCTTCGTCCAGTTTCTTCAGGCGCGTGGGCACGTTGCCGCGCAGGGCGACTACATTGAGATACGGATGGCGGGCGCGGATCTGGCTTTCGCGACGCAGGCTCGAAGTGCCGACGCGGCCGCCGGCAGGAACACCCGCGAGCGTGCCGTACCGCGTCGAGACGAAAGCGTCTCGCGGGTCCGCACGCTCAAGAATCGCGGCCAGCTGGAACCCCGCGGGCAAATCCGCGGGCACGTCCTTCATCGAATGCACGGCGAGATCGGCCTGGCCTTGCGCAAGTGCATCCTCGAGTTCCTTGACGAACAGGCCTTTGCCGCCTGCCTTGGCCAGCGGCACACTCGCCAGACGGTCCCCCTGCGTCGTCATGCCGCATATCGTAACTTCGATTTCCGGATAAAGTGCTTCGAGCCGCGATTGCACGTGTCGCGCCTGCCACATCGCCAGCGCGCTTTTGCGCGATGCAATGACGAGGCGCTGATTCGAAACATTAGTGGTGGGGACGCTCAACGAGACTCCGTCATGCGGCAAGGCGGCGGGCGCTGCGCAGTCATTTTAACATGCACGGCAGGCGCGCCGTCCCGCCACGGCCCGTGCACTACCGCTCTTTGCGGAACTCGCGCACGATGTGCTGTTGCCGGCGGCTCACGGCGATTTTTTCATCGCAGCCATTCAGGACGACGAGCCAGCTGCCTTCCGAGCCCTCCCCCGCCCCACGCTCGAATCCGCGGATCGCATCGCGCGCGACGAGGCAGTTGCGATGCACGCGCACGAATCGATCGCCGTATTCCTGCTCGAGCCGGGTGAGGGACTCGTCCACGAGATATTCGCGACGGGGATCGCGCACCGTGACGTACTTCAGTTCGGCCTTGAGGTAGATTACGTCCGCAATCGGAATGAGATGGATTTTTCCCCGCTCCTGCGCACTCAGAAAAGCGCGCGGCGCAGGCTGCAGCTCGCGCAGCGTCTCCGGTCTGGGGCGCGCGGCGGTGCGTGCGCGCAGCAGCGCATCGCGCAGACGCGCGGCCCGGATCGGCTTGAGCAGATAATCGACTGCGTTCACCTCGAAGGCGCGAATGGCATAAGCGTCGTAGGCCGTGGTGAACACCACCGCCGGCGGACACTCGAGCTTCTGCAGATGCTGCGCCACTTCGATCCCATCCATCTCCGGCATGCGTATATCGAGCAGCACCAGGTCGGCACCTCGCTCGGAAAGCAGCTCCAGCGCCGCACGGCCGCTGTCGGCTTCGCCGGCGAGAGTCAACGCAAGCTGAGGCGCGCAGTCGGCGAGCAGATCCTTCATGCGGCTGCGCGCCGGCGCCTCGTCATCGACGATCAGCACGCGCAGCGGCTGCAATGCGGATTCGCTCATCTGTCCTTCACGTACGGCATGGTGATATGCACCTGATAGGCGTCATCCGTCACGCGGGTGGTCAGGCTCGCTTCGGCGTCGAAGTGGAGTTGAAGGCGCTCGCGGATGTTGGCAAGCGCCATCTTGTTGCCCGCGTGATGCCGGCCTTCCTGCTCATAGGGATTGCGCAGCACCGCGTGAACCTGATCGCGTGCCAGATACACGTTGATGCTGATCACACCGGGCGCGGTGCGCGGTTCGATCCCGTGATAGACCGCATTTTCGAGCAGCGGCTGCAGCACGAGCGGCGGGATGCGCGCATCACCCGGCATGTTGTCCACGTGCCAGTCCACTCTAAGGCGATCCCCCAGCCGCAACTGTTCGAGCGCCAGATATTCGCGGCACAGCTCGACTTCGCGCACCAGCGGCGTGAGCTCCCGGTTGTCCGCCATCACGACGCGGAAAAGGTCCGCCATGTCTTCGAGCGCGCCTTCCGCACGCTTCGGATCCTCGCGGATCAGGCTCAACACCGCGTTGATGCTGTTGAAGAGAAAATGCGGCCGGATGCGCGCCTGCAGCGCCTGCAACCGGGCTTCGGATATCGCCGGCGAGAGCGCGCGCCCGCGCAGATCGAAATAGAGAAGCAGCATCAGCGTCACCAGAAAAGTGAGCAGCCAGTAGCGCTCGAGCCAGGTGCTCTCCACCGGCAGCAGCGGACGGCCGTACACATAAAGCACCGTCGCGAGTGCAAGCTCGAGCACAAGCACGGCGGCTGCGCCGAGATAGTACGGCAGACGCTTCAGCAGGTCGTTCAACAACACCAGTGCAAGCACGCTCAGCATCAGCAGGGGCTGCACCACGATCGACACATCGAGCAGCCGCGGCCAGAAGTCATTCGGACCCTTGCTCTCCACCATCGCCGCGGCGATCGCGGCGAGATTTACCATAAGCAGAATGCGCAGCAGTATGCCGAGATTGCGGAAGTTCGGCAGGGCGCTGCTGTAGGCGTTTTGATTTATACTCCCGGCCATGCCGCAAGATTCTAGAGCCTATCGCAATAATAGGCACCATGTCCGCGCACGATAAAGTCCCCGCCGGCCGCAACAAGCCCTGGTCCGGACGCTTCAAGGAACCCGTCACCGATCTCGTACAGCGCTTCACGGCTTCCATCACATTCGATCAGCGGCTGGCGGAGTTCGACATCGACGCCTCGCTCGCGCATGCGCGCATGCTCCATGCGGTTGGTATCCTGGCTCAATCCGATCTCGCTGCCATAGAAAAGGGCATGGAACAGATACGCGGCGAAGTGCGGGGCGGCACCTTTCCGTGGTCGCTCGAATACGAGGACGTGCATTTCAATATCGAGCGGCGGCTCACGGACCTGGTCGGCGATGCCGGGAAACGGCTGCATACCGCCCGCTCGCGCAATGATCAGGTCGCCACCGACGTGCGCCTGTATCTGCGCGCCTCGATCGATCACGTGCTGACGCTCATCAAGGAACTGCAGAAGACACTCCTCGACTTCGCGGAACAGCACGCCGACACGGTCATGCCGGGTTTCACGCACCTGCAGGTGGCACAACCGGTGTCGCTGGGGCATCACCTGATGGCGTACTTCGAGATGTTCGCGCGGGACGCCCAACGTTTCGCGGAAGCGCGGCGGCGCGTAAACCGCCTGCCCCTCGGGGCAGCCGCGCTCGCCGGCACGTCATTCCCGATCGATCGCGTGATGGTCGCCCGGGAGCTGGGCTTCGACGGAGTCTGCGAAAACTCGCTCGACGCGGTATCGGACCGCGACTTCGCGATCGAATTCTGCGCCCATGGCGCGCTCCTGATGATGCACCTCTCGCGCATCTGCGAAGAACTCATCCTCTGGATGAATCCGCGCTTCGGTTTCATCGACATCGCCGACCGTTTCTGCACCGGTTCCTCGATCATGCCGCAGAAGAAGAATCCGGACGTGGCGGAGCTGATCCGCGGCAAGACCGGCCGCGTCAACGGCCACCTGGTTGCGCTGCTCACGCTCATGAAATCGCAGCCGCTCGCCTACAACAAGGACAACCAGGAAGACAAGGAGCCGCTGTTCGATACGGTGGACACGCTCATGATGAGTCTCGCCGTGTTCCGCGACATGCTGGCCGGCGTGACGGTCAACAAGGACGCGATGCGCGCGGCGGCGCAACAGGGGCACGCCACGGCGACGGATTTCGCCGACTATCTGGTGCGTAAGGGCGTCCCGTTCCGCGAAGCGCACGAAGCGGTAGCGCAGGCGGTGCGTCTTGCCGCCGAGCGCCGGTGCGATCTCGCGGAGCTCAAGCTTTCCGAGCTGCAGGAATTCTCACCGCAGGTGGAGAAAGACGTGTTCGAAGCGCTGAAACTCGACGGCTCACTCAAGTCGCGCAGCCATCTCGGCGGCACAGCTCCGGTGCGGGTAAAAGCAGCGATCGCCAAGGCCCGTAAAACGCTGTAGAGCGCATTCCTGCATCATGTGGTCCATCATCGCTGCAGCGATCGCTGCGGCCACCGCCACGCCGTTCACTGTCGCGCGCCACACCGCAATCTCCGGCGGCTGCATCAATTCCGCGTACCGGATAGAGGGGTGCGGCGCGACCTACTTCGTAAAAATCAATAGTGTCGACAAGCGCGACATGTTCGCCGCCGAAGCGGCCGCGCTCGAACAAATCGCCCGAAGCAACACGGTGCGGGTGCCGCGGGCGATTTGCCACGGCGAGGACCGTACAGCGAGCTGGCTGGTACTCGAATACGTCGCGCTGGCGCCAGGCGGCGACTTTGGCGCGTTGGGCCGGCAGCTCGCCGCAATGCACCGCGTGACGGGCAGCACCTTCGGCTGGTGGCGAGACAACACCATCGGCGCAACGCCGCAGTGCAACGAACCGACCGCGGACTGGATCGAGTTCTGGCGCACCCACCGGCTGGGATATCAGCTACGGCGGGCCGCACAACACGGCTATGGCGGCGCGCTGCAGCGTCACGGCGAGCGTCTTATGGGGAAGCTCGATCGCTTGCTGCAGGATCACCGGCCCTGGCCGTCGCTGTTGCACGGCGATCTCTGGTCGGGAAATATCGCCTTCGTCGGTGCGGGCGAGCCGGTCATCTTCGATCCGGCGACGTATTACGGCGATCGCGAGACCGACCTTGCCATGACGGAATTGTTCGGCCGCCTGCCTGGAGAGTTCTACGCAGCATACAACGAAGCGTTTCCGCTCGATGCAGGCTACGCGGTGCGCAAGGACCTCTACAACCTGTACCACGTTCTCAATCATCTCAACCTGTTCGGCGGCGGTTACCTCATACAGGCGAAACGATTGATTGCTCGGCTCCTCGCGGAAACTTGAATCGCGCTTAGCTGGGCGGCATGGAACCGGATGACAGCCGGCCTCCCGCCGGCTGCCGCCGTGGCTGGTCGATCGCGCTCAGCGATATTCCCGTGCGCTGTATTTGCGATACTTCGCCAGTAACCTCCGGGGTTGCCGGAACGCGTCGCGGCGGAACGGATCCCCCAACTCCTGCGTCAGCATGAGATTGATCACCGTCGGCTTGTTGGACTTCACCGCACCGCGCAAGGCATCGCCCACTTCGTCCGCGTGCTCGACGGTCATGCCGTTCGCGCCCATCGCCTCCGCCACGTCGGCAAAGTCCGGGTTCTTCAGATTGGTGCCGAGGAAGCGCTTGTCGAAGTAATCGATCTGGTTTTTCTTTTCCGCACCCCATTGACCGTTGTTGAATACGACGGCGACGACCGGGATGTTTTCGCGCACGCAAGTGAGCACCTCGTTGAGGCTCATCCCCCACGCGCCGTCGCCCACGTACGCGATCGCCGGCCGCTCCGGACGCCCGACTTTCGCGCCGATCGCCGCCGGATACGCGTAACCGCAGTTGCCGAAGCTCATCGCCGCGAGAAATGAAGGCGACGTCTCGAAGTGCAGATAACTGTTGGCGACCGAGCACACGTTCCCGATGTCGGTCGAGACCATCGCGTTCTTCGGCATGGCGCGTGCGAGGGCGGCGAGCGCCAGCCGCGGGCCGATGCGTTTCTTTTCGTTCGGCGACGGCCACTGGGCGAGCTCGTGCATCCAGGCGAGTTTTTCCTTCTGCACTTCCGAAAGACGCGCCTTGTTGG
>DATFGD010000473.1:0-2404 GCA_035249725.1 Burkholderiales bacterium | reverse complement strand
GCAGATAAGTCGTGAGCGGAGCCGGTTCGAGGCGCGCTCTCGGCAATCGGCGCGTCCGCACGTGACGCCCCTTCCATCGCCTTCACGCGCCGATGGAGTTCCTTGAGCGCGTCCTCGACATCGCGCTTCCATTTCGCGTTGACGACCGCTCTGGTCTTCTGGAACGCGAGCCCGATGAAGAGGCCCGCGACGGCGCCGATCACGAGAGTGACTTCGACATCGCGCACGAAGCCGATCATCGTACCGAGTACGGCACCTACGATCATTCCGACGAACCACATGGCTGTCCCTCCCCTTTCGGACAGTTATTTCCAGTCGCCCCGCAACGCCTCGACCTGCGTCTGAAGGGCTTCCGGCGTCACACGCTGCGGGGGCACGATGCTGCCCGCAATGAGCGCGATTTTCGAGAGCATGCCGCGCCGGAAGGGTTTTGTCATCGCCGCGCCGCCCTGCCGGCTGAAGAAGCTGCCCCACAATCCCCGCAGCGCCATCGGCACCACCGGCGCCGGCGTACGCTCAATGATGCGCCGGATGCCGGACCGGAATGGATACATCTCGCCCGTGTCCGTGATGCGGCCCTCGGGAAATATCCCGATGATGTCGCCTGTCTGCAGCGCCCGGGCGATCTCGTCATAGGCGCGATCCAGCAACGCCGGGTCTTCTCGCGACGATGCGATCGGAATGGCGCGGCCGGTCCGGAATATGAAGTTCAGCACGGGGATGCGGAAGATCTCGTGATGCATCACGAACCGCACCGGACGGCGGCACGCTGCAGCGATGATCAGCGCATCGACGTAACTCACGTGATTGCACACCAGCACCGCCGGCCCTTCGTCGGGAATGTTCTCGAGGCCGCTTTTCTCCAAGCGGTAAACCGAGTGGATGAGCAGCCACACCAGGAACCGCATCAGGAATTCGGGCACGAGCGTATAGATGTAGATCGCGACCGCAGCGTTGGCGAGTGCCGTTACGAGAAAGACTTGCGGGATCGTGAGGCCCGCCTGGAAGAGCGCAATCGCGGTGACCGCCGCGACCACCATGAAGAGCGCATTCAGCACATTGTTGCCGGCAATAACGCGCGAGCGATGGCGCGCTTCGCTGCGGCTCTGGATCAGCGCGTAAAGCGGCACGATGTAAAAGCCGCCGAAGACACCGATCAGCAGGATATCGACGAGCACGCGCCATGCGCCGGACGTGCGTACGAATTCCGCCACGCCGATCGGGTCTGCAGAGGCCGCTACGCCGCCCAGCGCGAAGTAGAGGTCGATGCCGAACACGGTCAAACCGATCGAGCCAAAGGGCACCAGTCCGATTTCGATCTTGTGCCCCGAAAGACGCTCGCACAGCAATGAGCCGGCACCGATGCCCACCGAAAAGACGATGAGCAGCAGCGTGACCACGTGCTCGTTGCCGCCCAGCACGTTTTTGGTGAGATTCGGAAACTGCGTCACCAGGATGGCGCCGAAGAACCAGAGCCACGACACGCCGAGCACCGAAAGAAACACGGTGCGGTTGCCGCGAATGAAGTGAAAGATGCGCCACGTCTCGGTGAACGGATTCCAGTTGACCTTGATACCCGTATCCGCAGCGGGCGAGACAGGGATGTGGCGGCTCAACGCATACCCGAGGGCCGAGATCGCAACGGTGCATACTGCAATTCCTGCAATGCCCCAGCCCGCCTGGCTCACAATCCAGCCGCCCAATATCATCCCGAGGAGAATGGCGATCGACGTTCCGGTCTCGACCAGCGCATTGCCGCCCACCAGTTCGTGGTCCCGGAGTTGTTGCGGCAGGATGGCGTACTTCACCGGTCCGAACAGCGCGGACTGCACGCCGCCCAGAAAGAGCGCCATGAACAGCACTTCGAGGCTGCGCAGAAAAAACCCCACCGCGCCGAGCACCATCACGCACAGCTCGATGAAGACCGTGACACGGATGAGCCGCGACTTCTCGTGCTTGTCTGCAAGCTGGCCCGCGGTCGCGGAGAAGAGAAAGAACGGCAGGACGAAGAGCGCCTGCGCGAGGTTTTGCAGCACGTCGGTGGAGAGCGTCGTGAAGGCGGCCGTCTGGTATGCGAGCAGGATCACCAGCGCCTGTTTGAACACGTTGTCGTTCAGCGCACCCAGAAACTGCACGCCGAAGAACGGCGCGAAGCGCCGCTCGCGCAGCAGGCGAAACTGGCTCGTTTCTGCCATGAACCTCCCCCGGAGATCCCTGCTTACTTATCGCTCCACGACTTCAGCAGATGCGTGCCCCAGGCGACCCCGAAACCCGTGACGTCCGTTGCCACGGCGCCGAGCCCGCCTTTGCAATTGCTGCCTGACAGGTCCATGTGTATCCAGGGCCGGTCTTCGGTAAAGCGCTTGAGGAGCCGCGCACCCAGTATATGATCCGCCTCGCCTTC
>DATFGD010000472.1:0-4075 GCA_035249725.1 Burkholderiales bacterium | reverse complement strand
GTACGATTTGCCCATGCCTCCCCCTTATCAGTCCATAGTGCAACGTCGCTCGTAGAGAGGCGGTCTAAGTAGGCCCACCCGAGCCGACGTGCCGCGTGGCAGGCCGAGTTGCAGAGGGAAAATCGCTCAGCAATAGAAAACGCCTCACGGGCAAACCCAAGGGAATCATCCAAACGGTCGCCCACTTCGAACACGTGGGCAGCGCGCAGCAGATACCTGCATAGAAGCGGTTCGCTCTCGGTTTCTCTGATGCTAGCGACCAGGCTCCCCGCCACCTCCATCGCGCGGTCTAAATCTCCGTATGAACATTGGAAGACCAGATCATAGTCCCTCCCCGCAAACTCGCTAACATTTTGTGCGGCGAGCGTACGCGCGAATTGCTCGACTCGACTCGCCGTTCCAGCGCAGCACAGGTTATCACTAATGGTGATCGCCGCTGTCGCAGCTCGCAGTTTGTGATCCGCGCTCGCTGCGCCTACATGGCACTCTTCGATTAGATCATCTACAACCGTTGATGAAATACGCCCGGCGTTCCACTGCGCTTCAAGCAACTCCAGTCGAAAACCGGACGCTAGTTCAGGCATCGCGGTTCTATCAAGGTTCGGTAGGAGCTCTTCAAGCGTGTCGGCGAGATCGGTCCATTGTTCGGCAGCGCGTAAAGCATGTGCATATTCCGACCATACTCGCAGTCTCATTTCCGAATGGAGAGACCAAGGGAGTACGCATCGTATGATGCCTACTGCCTCTGTTGGCCGACCGAACTGGAGTGAGTATCGAGCGCATGCGAGGGCAAGTTCGACACCCTTGTCTGCTTCTCCAGACAAACGCCAGTGTTCAGCGCTGTCCCATGCGAGCGAGGGTATCCCAAAACGCAGGAAGTCCTCTTGCAGAAGAAGGGCAGCCTTGTGATGGAGAAGCTGCTGGGAGAGTACGGACGCCCGCGATGTCGCCGCCTGGGCTAACAAGTGATGCTGCGTGATGATGCGAGCGCCCTCCACTTGAACCAGTCCTGCTGACTCAAGCTCATCGAAATTGTCGAGTAGCTTGATACAGGGCTGATCGAGAACCGACTGGACGCGTCGCAAGGTGGCGTTCTTCCCTAGCACAGCGCACGCCTGGAGAACGCGACGAGACAGAGGCTGCAGTCGGGCTACGCGCTGGGCGACAAGGGTCGTGAGACTGGGCGGTGCCTCAAATCCACCCTGCGCATCGATGCCGCGCAGTACTAACTCGCTAAGGTAGTAGGGGTTTCCACCGCTCATTTCGACGCACCAGCGGCGGAAGGCTTCGACCGCGGCGCGGCTTGTGTCACGCACTGTCGCGTCGAACAACCTCTCGCGGGCGTTCTGGTCAATCGGGCCGAGCGCCAATGACCGAACGGACTTCGGCCAGCTTCCCACGGTGGACGGAAAGTGCGGCTCAGGATCACGAGACGTTAACACAAACATTAAGCGGCGCGTTTCCATCCACCGTGCTGCTTCCGCGACAATTTCCCACGACGCTCCGTCAAGCCAATGCGTATCGTCGATGGTAATGATCAGCAGCGTCTCGGACGCTAGCGCATCGAGAAGGTCGAAAAGGGAGCGCCGAACGTTAGCATACAACAGCGCTGCCTCGGCAGTATCGGGGGTGGGTGGCGAATCACTGGCCTGATGCTCGCTAAGGCGGCGAAGGTATTTGTGCGATTGCGGGCTACAGCCCAATGCGCCGGGCATCGTCATAAGCCTCGGTACGAGATCTACGAATGCCGACAGCGGGCGCCTCGCGTCGCTTGATTGACATAGGGCGGCGGCCACACGGGCGCCCTCGAGGGAAGCAGCGCGCGAAAACTCGTTGAGCAATCGCGTCTTCCCGATGCCCGCCTCACCGTGAATGAAGTGAACGCTCCCGGCACCTCCGCGGGCGCTGCGAAGTGCGCCGGCGAGCGCTGCCATCTCGGCGCTGCGACCTACGAACGGCACGTGAAGCGGTGGAGCGAGCGGAAACTCCAGCTCTGGCTCGGCGATTCTCCGCCGTAATGCCATCGCCGGAAGACGTAACTCCCGGGCGGTCGGTCCCATCTCGTGGAGGTAACGATCGAGGATTCCGATTGCTTCGACCTTCCCGCCGTGCAGCGCGGCGGCCTCGGCCAACGCGAGAGTCGCTTCTTCATTCAGTGGATCAATGGTGAGGCATCGGTGCGCGAGACGCTCCACCTCACTCCATTCCCCACGCGACTTGTACCTCGCGATGGCCTTGACGAGGACACGTCTCGCCCCGGCCGCGACCAGATCTCGATGCCGTTCGACCCAGTCCCGCAGCGGCTCCGAAAAGGTCGGTGCGTAACCAGGCAGAAACGCGCCGTCGATGTCGTCAGCCAGGTGCTCCATGGAGTCCGAGCGACGAATTCGCAAAAGCGCGTCGACATCGCAATCCACGGCGTCCGGTTGAATGCTCAGGTGCGTGCGACTCACGGTTAACGGGACGCCGAGCGTTCGCATTCGATAGATCGTTTGGCGCAGACAGTGTGCAGCTCGGGATCCTGCCGCCGCCGGCCACAACATGCCTAGCAGCTCACTCCGACCGAGCGGCCGGCCTGGCTCCACGGTCAACAACAGGAGCGCCGCAAAGACGATCTCCGCGTCAGGTCCGACCGGGATGGAGTCGATCTGGATCGAGCACTGACCCAGGGTGCGCACGCGTATCATCGCGCTATGCTCCGGTGGGGCGTCATGCCGCGCATGAAGCATCGGCCGCGTCAGCGAGGCGTCAGCGCAGTCATTCGGAGGGCTCGCGCTTGCGGCGTCGCAGGCGCGCCTCCTAGAGTACCGGCAACCAGCCGTGGAGGCTAGACATGCCCGAAGCCTGGCTTCGAGGTCCAATCGAAGGGGTCGACGCGCATCTCCAACCTGCCGCGCACGCGCTCGTGCAGGCGCGGGAGGACATCGACGTCGCGACGAGCGGCATCGTCCTCGAACAGCTGTGGACGCGTCCGAACGGTGCGGCCAGCCTGGGCTATCACTTGCGGCACCTGGCCGGGAGCCTCGACCGCCTGCTCACGTACGCACGCGGCTCGCAGCTGGACGATCGACAGCAAGCTGCCCTAAAAATGGAACTCGAACCGGGCGATCCACCCCACGACGTCGCGACGGTCGTCGCCCAGGCGCGGACCGCCATCGACGCCGCGCTCGGCCAGATCCGCTCGACACGCCGCGAAGAGCTGCTCGAGCCGCGCGCCGTCGGACGCAAGGCGCTGCCCTCGAACGTTATCGGCCTCCTCTTCCATGCCGCCGAGCACACTACACGACACGTCGGTCAGGCGATCACGACGGCGAAGATCGTCTCGGGCAGGAACGCGTGAGACCACTTCGAGCACTCCGCCTAACGGCGGCGCTGGCCGCGATTGGCATTGCGTGCCGGGGCAGCGAGCGCGAACGAGAGGTGCTGGCTCGTATCGAGCTCCCGCCGACGCCCGCCGAGCACCGCGAAGGGGACTCGCTCTTCACCGCCAACTGCGCGAGCTGCCACGGCGAATCGGCGCGCGGGTCGGAGCAGGGCCCGCCCCTTCTTCACATCATCTACGAGCCGAGCCACCACTCCGATGCGTCGTTCGTGCTCGCCGCGCAGCGCGGGGTGGCCGCACACCACTGGCGGTTCGGCAACATGCCCCCGCAGCCACAGGTCGACCCCGCCTCGCTGCAAAAGATCATCGGCTACGTGCGCTGGGCGCAGCGACAGGTGGGGATAGACTAGGCGGGGGCGCTGGGGAAGCGCTGGATACGAGCGCTGAAGTGGCGCTCAAAACCTCCACAGCGTCGGATCGTATGGTCATCCATGAGCCCACTTGGCTGGTTCCATACGGCTGCAGCCGTCGCCGCGATCGTGCTCGGCGCAATCGTCTTGCTGCGCGGCAAAGGAACGCGGAGCCACCGCCGGCTCGGCTGGAGCTACGTCGTCGCCATGGTCGCCCTCAACGTGACCGCGCTCGCGATCTACCGGCTCACCGGCTCCTTCGGACCCTTCCACATCGCCGCGATCCTGAGCCTCGCCAGCGTCACCGCCGGCGTCATCCCGGCCGTTAGGCGCAAGCCCGCCG
>DATFGD010000471.1:0-19835 GCA_035249725.1 Burkholderiales bacterium | reverse complement strand
TTTGCGGTCAGTGGTACATCGCGGATTCCGGTCGTCCAGGTCATGAAAGGGACGATCCCCTTTTTCCTCGGCGACTTGTCGGTCCTGCTGCTCGTCATCTTCTTCCCGGCGCTCGCGACGTGGCTGCCGAATCTACTGGTGACCGACGTTTTCAAATGACGTTCGGCCGGCCCTTTTTTTCGGGGCGAGCAGCGGCTTTCGCGGTTGACGCTACGGCGGCTGCGCGCGACGCTGCACTTTGCGGCGAATCGTCTTTAGTTCAAAGCCTTATCGTGCTATCCTTGCGGGTTAATTCCCAATCCACAGGTTGATTTTTTCATGGCGGCAGTCGAACGCACGTTGTCGATCATCAAACCGGATGCTGTGGCGAAGAATCTAATCGGCCAGATCTATGTGCGTTTCGAGCAGGCCGGTCTGAAAATCGTCGCCGCGCGCATGATGCATCTCTCGCAGGAGCAGGCGGAGGGTTTCTATGCGGTCCACCGCGAACGCGCTTTTTTCAAGGACCTGGTCGACTTCATGATTTCCGGACCGGTGATGATCCAGGTGCTCGAAGGCGAGGACGCAATCCAGAAAAACCGCGATTTGATGGGTGCCACCGATCCGCGCAAGGCGGCGCCCGGAACCCTGCGCGCCGATTTTGCGCAGAGCATCGATGCCAACGCGGTTCACGGGTCGGACTCTCCGGAGACCGCTGTGGTGGAGATCGGGTATTTCTTTCCTGCCCTCGACATCTTTACACGCTAGAGTAAAGCGCTGATGACGGTCAACCTGCTCGGCCTCGACGCCCGGCAACTCCAGGAATTCTGCAGCGCGCTCGGTGAAAAGCCGTACCGCGCGAAACAGCTCATGCGCTGGATCCACCATGCCGGCGTGGATGACTTCAGCGCAATGACAGACGTATCCAAAGTCTTGCGCGAACGTCTTTCGGATACGGCTGCGATCGCCGCGCCTTCGATTCTGCGCGATACCACCGCGCAGGACGGGACCCGCAAGTGGTTGCTCGACGTCGGTACGGGCAACGCCATCGAGACCGTCTTCATCCCGGAAGGCAGCTCGCAGCCGAACGACGCTGCAAGGCGCTACCGCGGTACGCTGTGCATTTCCTCGCAGGCGGGCTGCGCGCTCGAATGTTCGTTCTGCTCCACCGGGCGCCAGGGTTTCAATCGCAATCTCGCGCTCGCTGAGATCATCGGCCAGTTGTGGCTTGCGAACCGCGCGCTCGGGCGCGGTGTAACCGCGGAGCGGCCGATCACCAACGTGGTCATGATGGGAATGGGCGAGCCGCTCGCGAATTTGGACAATGTGGTGCGGGCGATGCACATCATGCTCGACGATGACGCCTACGGGTTGTCGCGGCGCAGGGTGACGTTGAGCACCTCGGGGCTGGTGCCGGCAATCGACCGGTTGCGCGATGCGTGCCCGGTGGCGCTGGCGGTGTCGCTGCATGCGCCGGATGACGCCTTGCGCGATCAGCTCGTTCCCATTAATCGCAAGTATCCGCTCCGGACGCTGCTCGATGCGTGCCTGCGCTACCTCGAGAAGGCGCCGCGCGATTTCGTCACCTTCGAGTACGTCATGCTGGCCGGCGTGAATGACAGCGTCGCGCAGGCGCGCGCGCTTGCGGTAGTGCTCGAGCGCGTGCCGTGCAAGATCAACCTGATCCCGTTCAATCCGTTTCCGAACTCCGGTTACACGCGCTCCGCTCCGGATGCGATCGCGCGCTTCCGCGACGTGCTTGCGCGCGCCGGCTACATCGTGACGACGCGCAAGACCCGCGGGGACGACATCGAAGCCGCGTGCGGCCAGCTCGCGGGCGAAGTACAGGACAAGACGCGCCGTAAAGCGCGAAGGACGGAGGGCGCGACGACATGAATCGGAGCCGTGCGGCAATCCTGATCTTCGTGCTGGCTGCCGCGGGATGCGCGGTTCAGCCGCCGCAGGCCGAAGTGCGGCCCGATCGCGACACTACGGGTGCAGAGCCCGAAGCGCGCACGCGGGCCCGCATCCATACCGAGCTTGCCGCCGGTTATTACGAGCTGGGGAACATGAGTGTCGCCCTCGAGGAAGCGAATATCGCGCTGCGTGCCGACACCCAATACAGTCCGGCCTACAACATCGCGGGACTGATCTATTCGAATCTCAAGGAGGACCAGCTCGCGGAGCAGAACTTCCAGCAGGCGCTGAGCATCAATGCGCTCGACTCCGACGCCAACAATAACTACGGCTGGTTTTTGTGCCAGCGCAAGCGCGAGGCCGAAGGGGTGAAGTATCTGCTGGCCGCACTCCGCAATCCGCTGTATCAGAATCCCGACCGCACCTACGTGAACGCGGGCCTCTGCGCGCGACAGCAGGGTGATCTCGCGGCCGCGGAACAATACTTCCAAAGCGCGCTCAAGCTGCGGCCGACGCAGGCGCAGGCGCTGTTTTACGCCTCCGAAGTGGCGTACGCACGCGGGGATTTACCCTTGGCCAAGCAGTATGTCGACCGGTTGACGCAGGTCGCGCAGCCCAACGCGCAGGTGTTGTGGCTGGGGCTGCGCATCGAACGCAAACTGGGCGACCGCGCTTCCGAAGAGAGCTACGCCCATCGGCTGCGCAGCAATTTCCCGGAATCGAAGGAGGCCCGTGCGCTGCTCGCGGGCCAGTACGAATGACGGACATGGCGGAATCGCCGGATCAGCGCGCGCGCGAGCGAGGACCGGGCGCTGTGCTCGCCGCTGCCCGTGTGGCGCAGAGTCTCAGCGTCGCCGACGTCGCGCGGCAGTTGAAACTCTCGGCGAACCAGGTCGCCGCGCTGGAGGCGGGCGAATACGAGCGGCTGCCCGGGCCGGTATTCGTGCGCGGTTTCGTGCGCAATTACGCGCGGCTGCTGAAGATGGATCCCGATCGCATCCTCGGGATGGTGGTGGACACGCCCGCGCAGGCGCTGCCGAACCAGATGCCGACTTCGCGCGGCGTACCGTTTCCATCGTCGCGGACGGTACGGCGCTCGCCGCGTCTGCTGCTGCTGGTCTTTCTCGCCGTCGTCGCACTCGGCGTCTACGAGTTTTATTGGCGAGATGCGATCGTATTCGTCTCGCCATCCCCGGAGCCGTCGGCGCCGGTCGCCATCGTGCCCGCACAGCAGGAGCCCGCACCGAGCACGGTGGCTGCGCCGGCGAGCGAAGCGTCCCTACCCGTACCCGCTGCAAGCAAGGAGGAAACCGTCGCTGCAGCGCCGCCCGCAGAGCCGCCAGCCGAGATCAGTGCGGCTGCGACGCGGACGGGTGAAAGGGAACTGCGCTTCGTATTCAGCCGGGACTCATGGGTGCAAGTGCGTGACGGCGCAGGCAAGGTGATTTTTACGCGCCTCAATGCGGCCGGCACGGAGCAGCGCGTCGCCGGCACCCCGCCTTTTGCGCTGGTGATCGGCAACGCGCAGGGCGTGCGGCTTTCCTACAACGAGCGCCCGGTCGACCTCAATCCGCATATCGTGCGCGACGATGTCGCGCGCTTCCGGCTCGAATGAACTGCTATCCCGCCCACGGTCCGGCTGCGCGGCGCAGGCGCCGTCAGGTGCGTGTCGGTGAAGTCGCCATCGGCGGCGACGCGCCGATTGTCGTGCAGTCGATGACCAATACGGACACCGGCGACCTTGCGGCAACCGTGGAACAGGTCGCCGCGCTCGCGCGCGCGGGCTCCGAGATCGTGCGGGTCACCGTCAATAATACGGAAGCAGCGGCGGCGGTTCCGCACATCCGCGAGCGTCTCGACCGCATGGGTGTTTCCGTGCCGCTCGTCGGCGACTTTCATTTCAATGGTCATCGGCTGCTCAGGCAACACCCGGCGTGCGCCGAGGCGCTCGCCAAACTGCGCATCAACCCGGGCAACGTGGGGCGCGGCGCGAAACGGGACGAGCAGTTCGCCACGATGATCGAGTATGCATGCCGCTACGGCCGGCCGGTGCGCATCGGCGTGAATTGGGGGAGCCTCGACCCGGAACTGCTCGCGCGCATGATGGACGAAAACGCGCGCGAGCCCGAGCCCGAAGACGCCGCGGTCGTGACGCGCAGGGCGCTCGTCGCATCGGCGCTGGAAAGTGCACGCGCGGCCGAAGCGCTGGGACTCTCCGGTGATGCCATCGTGCTCTCGTGCAAGGTGAGCGGCGTGCAGGACCTGATCGCCGTTTATCGCGATCTCGCTGCGCGCTGCGACTATCCGCTGCACCTGGGCCTCACCGAGGCCGGTATGGGATCGAAGGGCGTCGTCGCCTCCACCGCCGCGCTCGCGATCCTGTTGCAGGAGGGAATAGGCGACACCATCCGCGTCTCGCTCACGCCCGAGCCCGGCGGCGACCGCACGAAAGAAGTCGTCGTCGCCCAGGAAATTCTGCAGACCATGGGCTTGCGCTCGTTCGCGCCCATGGTGATCGCCTGTCCGGGATGCGGCCGCACGACCAGTACTTACTTTCAGGAACTCGCCGCGCGCATCCAAAGCTACCTGCGGGAACAGATGCCGGTCTGGCGTGAACGCTATCCGGGCGTGGAAGAAATGCATGTTGCCGTCATGGGCTGCGTGGTAAACGGCCCGGGCGAAAGCAAGCATGCCCACGTCGGGATCAGTCTGCCGGGCTCGGGGGAGAATCCGGTTGCGCCGGTATATGTCGACGGTGTGAAGACCGTCACGCTCAAAGGGGACAACATCGCAGGCGAATTCCAGAACATCGTGGAGCACTACGTCATCGATCACTATCCAAGGCGCACCGAATCCGGCGCGGAACCGGCCGACGCGCGGGCACGTGTCCCAAGCTGACGACTGAACCGGTCCGCACTTCGAACCCATGACAGAAAAGATAAGCGCCATCCGCGGGATGAACGACATCCTGCCGGACGAGGCCGATCTGTGGGCGCATTTCGAAGACGCCGTGCGACGCTGGGTGCGCGCGTACGGCTACCGTGCGATCCGCACGCCGATACTCGAGCGCACGGAGCTTTTCGTGCGTTCGATCGGCGCGGTGACCGACATCGTCGAAAAGGAGATGTACACCTTTGTCGACGAGTTGAACGGCGAGAGTCTCACGTTGCGTCCCGAAGGCACCGCGTCCTGCGTGCGGGCGGTCATCGAGCACAACCTGCTCTACGCCGGCCCGCAACGGCTGTGGTACTGGGGGCCCATGTTCCGGCATGAGCGCCCGCAGAAAGGACGCTACCGGCAGTTTCACCAGGTGGGCATCGAAGCGCTCGGATTACCCGGGCCGGACATCGATGCCGAGCACATCATCATGTGCGCCCGTCTGTGGCGCGAGCTGGGCCTCGAAGGCATCGTGCTCGAAATCAATACGCTGGGAAGCGCTGAGGCACGTGCGCGTTACCGCGCGCGGCTCGTCGCCTTTCTCGAATCGCACCTCGATGCGCTCGATGCGGACGCCAAGCGCCGGCTGCGCTCCAATCCGCTGCGCGTGCTCGACTCCAAGAATCCGCAGATGCAGTCGCTGCTCGGCGCCGCCCCGAAGCTGATCGATGATCTGGACGACGACTCGGCAGCGAGCTTCGAGGATCTGCAAAAGCGCTTGCGCGCGGCGGGGCTCGACTTCGCCGTCAATACCAGACTGGTGCGCGGGCTCGACTACTACAACGGCGCGGTTTACGAATGGACGACCGATCGGCTTGGCGCACAGGGAACGGTTTGTGCCGGCGGCCGGTATGACGCTTTGGTCGAGCAGATCGGCGGCCGGGCGGCGCCTGCATGCGGATTCGCGATGGGCATAGAGCGGCTGCTCGCATTGATGAAGGACGGCGCCGGGAAAAACGTGCGGCATTCCCCGGACGTTTACCTCGTCCATCAGGGCGAAGCGGCGGATCGGGCGGCCGAGGCGCTCGCCGAACGTCTGCGCGACCGCGATTTGAGCGTCGTGCTCCACTGCGGGGGCGGCAGCTTCAAATCGCAGATAAAAAAAGCCGACGCGAGCGGCGCGTCTTTCGCCGTGATCCTCGGCGACGACGAAGCGCAGGTCCAGGAGGTGAGCGTGAAGGCGTTGCGCGAGCCGGAAGCGCAGCGGCGCCTGCCGTTCAATGAAGCGGTCGAACTGATCCAGCGATACAAGACGCGACAGCGGGAATCTCTCAAGGAAGGGTGATGGCTTACGATCTGCAGGAGCAGGAGCATCTCGAGGCAGTCAAGGGTTGGTGGGAGCAATACGGCACCCTCGCCATGGTCGCCATCATTGCCTGTGTGGTCACGATTGCCGCATTCCAGGGCTGGCGCTATTACCGCCATCAGCAGTCGCTCGCCGCCGTGACGCTGTACGAGCAGATGGCGCAGGCCGAGCGCGCCAACGAGCACAAGAAGGTGCGCGACATCGCGGCCGAGATCATCGACCGGTATACCCGCACGCCGTATGCGGCAATGGCGGCATTGAGCGCGGCGCGGGCCGCTTTCGAAACGGGCGAGCTGGCCGCCTCGAAGACGCAACTGCAGTGGGTGATCGAGAATGCCCGCGAAGAGGAACTGCGGGACGTCGCGCGTCTGCGGCTCGCCGGTGTGCTGCTCGACGAAAAAAAATACGAGGAGGCGCTTGCATTGGTGAATGGCCCGCACAGCGCCGCGTTCGGTGCGCTCTATGCCGATATGAGAGGCGACATCCTGCTCGCACAGGGCAAGCGCGGCGAGGCGCGCAGCGCCTATCAGCAGGCGATCGACAAAAGCGATGTGAAAAGCCCGTATCGGCCCATGATCCAGGCCAAACTCGACGCGCTCGGTGAAGCGAAGTGAAGCGCCCTTACCTTTATCCCGCCGTCGCGTTACTCGTGATCGTTCTCGCGGGTTGCGAAACCGTGGCGAGCGGCTACGACCGGCTGTTCGGGCGCACGCCCGAAACGCGGAAGCCCGCAGAGCTCGTTCCGATCAAGCCCGTGTTCAGCCCCAAGGTGATCTGGCAGGGGAGCGTCGGCGGTGCGGAGAAGCAGACGTTTTTCCCGGCGGTCGCAGGCGGTACCGTGTATGCGGCAGGGGCCGGTGGACAGATCACCGGTTTCGATGCGGCGAACGGACGGCAAACCGCGCGCATCGAAGCCGGGCAGCGGCTCTCGGGCGGTGTCGGCGCGGGAGAGGGCCTGGTTCTCGCCGGCACGCCGAAAGGCGAAGTGCTCGCCTTCGGCCGCGATGGCAAATTGCAGTGGAAGGCGCAGCTGTCCGGAGAAGTCCTCGCGCCCGCCAAAGTGGACGGGAGTGTCGTCGTCGCACGCGCAGGAGACGGGCGTATCTTTGGGCTGGATGCGGGCACCGGCAAGCGGCGATGGGTATATCAACGTTCGCTGCCCGCCTTGTCCGTGCGCAGCTATGCGGGCGTCGTGATATACCGCGGTGCCGTATTCGCGGGATTCCCGGGCGGGCGCATGATCGCGCTCTCGCTCAGCACCGGGAGCGTCGGATGGGAAGCAATCGTAGCGGTGCCGCGCGGCACTACCGAGCTCGAGCGGGTCGCCGACATTACGAGTCCGCCCGTAGTGGACGACCGTCAGGCCTGCGCGGTTTCCTACCAGGGCCGCGTGGCGTGCTTTGACGCGTCCTCCGGTGCCTCGATCTGGGCGCGCGATCTTTCCAGCATTGCCGGCATGAGCAGCGACGCCCGCAACCTGTACATCACAGACGACCAGAACGCCCTCGTCGCACTGGACAAGACCAATGGCGCGAGCCTCTGGAAACAGGACAAGCTTTTCGGCCGCGGCGTGACCGGGCCACTCGCTCTCGGCCGCTACGTGATGGCCGGCGACTTCGAGGGATACGTCCACTTCCTCTCGCGTGAGGACGGTTCGTTCGCCGCGCGCATTGCAACCGACGGCAGCCCCATCATCGCGCCGCCGGTCGCGCTCGACATGACGAGCTTCGTTGTGCAGACGCGTAACGGCGGGGTGTTTGCGATTTCGGCGCAGTAGCGTCCGGACTTGCCGCCGAGAACGCCAGGCAAAATGTACGGGCGGCTGGCTCTGCACCAATGAAACCGACCATCGTCATCGTTGGCCGACCGAACGTCGGCAAGTCGACCCTGTTCAATCGGCTGACACGAAGCCGCGATGCGATCGTCGCCAATGTGCCGGGACTGACCCGGGACCGCCATTACGGCGAGGGCAGGGTGGGGGGCAAGCCTTACCTCGTCGTGGATACGGGCGGGTTCGAGCCGGTTGCCGGTGAAGGCATCTACCGCGTAATGGCGGGCCAGACGCGGCAGGCGATCGACGAGGCCGATGCGATTCTGTTCGTGGTCGATGCGCGTGCCGGAGTGACAGCACAGGATCGCGATATCGCGGAAGAACTGCGGCGCACCGGGCGACCGCTTCACCTCGTGGTCAACAAGTCGGAGGGCATGGCGTCGGCCGCAGCAGGTGCAGAATTTCACGAGCTGGGATTGGGCGATCCCCTTGCGATATCCGCGGCGCATGGCGACAGCGTGTCCGATCTCATGGATCTCGTGCTCGCCGATTTCCCGGAGACGCCGAAACCGGCGGAGGAGAGCGAAAAGCACCTCAAAGTCGCGATCGTCGGGCGCCCGAATGTCGGAAAATCGACTCTCGCCAACGTGTTGCTCGGCGAGGAACGCGTCCTCGTGTTCGATCAGCCGGGCACGACCCGCGATGCGATCTACATCGAGTTCGAACGGGGCGAACAGCGCTATACGTTGATCGACACCGCGGGACTGCGAAAACGCGGCCGGGTGGAAGAGGCGCCGGAGAAGTTCTCGGTCATCAAGACCATGCAGGCGATCGCCGATGCGAACGTGGTCATCCTCGTGCTCGATGCGCGCCAGGACATCTCGGAGCAGGACGCGCATATCGCCGGATTCATACTGGAGGCTGGCCGGGCGCTGGTGGTCGCGGTCAACAAATGGGAGAGACTGGGCAGCGAGGACCGGGATCGCATCAAGCGTGCCCTGCTGCGAAACCTGTCGTTTCTCGACTTCGCACGGGTGCATTTCATCTCGGCGCTTGCCGGGACCGGCATCAAGGCGCTGATGGACTCGGTCGATGCGGCCTATCGGGCCGCCATGGCGCGGTTGCCGACGCCCCGAATTACGCGCACGCTGCAGGCGGCGGTATCCCGCCAGCAGCCGCCGCGGGCCGGACGGGTGCGACCGAAGATGCGCTACGCGCATCAGGGCGGGTCCAACCCCCCGCGCATCGTGGTCCACGGCAACGCGCTCGAGCACGTGCCCGACAGTTATCGTCGTTACCTGGAACGATTTTTCCGCGACGCTTTCAAACTTCAAGGCACGCCGCTCAAGGTCGAGTTCAGGAGCGGGCGCAATCCGTATCTGAAAGCGTGAACGGCAGGCTCGGCTAACCCTATGGCCTAACGGTGAAATTTAAAGTAAAGTGACTGTTCCAATAACGAGAATGGCGAGGGCATCATGAGCAACAAGGGGCAGTTATTACAAGACCCGTTCCTGAACACTTTGCGTAAGGAGCACATTCCGGTCTCGATTTACCTCGTCAACGGCATCAAGTTGCAGGGGCAGATCGATTCGTTCGACCAGTATGTCGTCCTGCTCAAAAACACGGTGACGCAGATGGTGTACAAGCATGCGATCTCCACCGTGGTTCCCGCACGGCCCGTCAACTTCCAGCTCGAACAAGGTGCCGAATAAAAGTAATGTCGGTTCTTTCCAGTAATTGATGTACGACCGTCCCGGCCACGGCACGGAGGCGGTGCTGGTCAGCCTCGACTTCGGCCAGCCTGACCACGCCGAAAGCCTGGAAGAGATGCAGCAGCTCGTTGCGAGTGCCGGCGTCGCGACGCGCGCCGTGGTCAAAGGCAAGCGCCAAAAACCGGACTCGGCCCTGTTCGCGGGGCGCGGCAAGGTGGCCGAGATCTCGGAATCGGTGTCCGCGCATCACGCCCCGCTTGTGATCTTCAACCACAATCTTTCCCCGGTGCAGGAGCGTAATCTCGAGCAGAAGCTGCAATGCCGGGTCGTGGACCGCACCAGTCTCATCCTCGACATCTTCGCCCAGCGGGCGCGCAGCCATGAGGGCAAGCTGCAAGTCGAGCTGGCGCAGCTCGAACACCTTGCGACGCGGCTGGTGCGCGGATGGAGCCATCTGGAACGCCAGAAGGGCGGTATCGGTTTGCGCGGTCCGGGCGAAACGCAGCTCGAGACCGATCGCCGGCTGCTGGCCAAGCGGGTCAAGGCGCTCAAGGAAAAGCTCACCAAGGTGCGCC
This sequence comes from Burkholderiales bacterium, assembly GCA_035249725.1. Lineage (GTDB taxonomy): Bacteria > Pseudomonadota > Gammaproteobacteria > Burkholderiales > SG8-41 > DSOT01. The sequence goes on along the minus strand of DATFGD010000471.1, from coordinate 9,638 downwards.
GCCAGCGCGAGGTGCAGCGCCGCGCCCGCTCGCGCGCGAAGGTGCTCTCCGTATCGCTGGTCGGCTATACCAACGCCGGCAAATCCACGCTGTTCAACCGGCTCACGCGCGCGGACGCGTACGCCGCGGACCAGCTCTTCGCAACGCTCGATACGACCACGCGGCGCATGCACCTCCCGAATGGCAATGCCGTGGTGCTGTCGGATACCGTCGGCTTCATCCGCGATCTGCCGCACACGCTGGTCGCGGCGTTCCGTGCGACGCTGGAAGAGACCGCGCGCGCGGATCTTCTGCTGCACGTGGTCGATGCGAGCAGCACAACGCGCGATGCGCAAATTGAAGCCGTCAACGGGGTCCTGGCCGAAATCGGCGCCGCCGATATTCCGCAGGTGCTTCTCTACAATAAGATCGATCGGACGCGGGTTCCCGCACGAAGCGAGCGCGATCAGTATGGTAGAATCGCGCGTGCCTGGATCAGCGCCAGATCGGGGAATGGCTTGGAGCTGGTGCGGTTTGCATTGGAAGAATATGCCTCCGGCACAGTGCATTGCTCCGAAGTCATGACAAGCCCGGCCGCGGCCTAGAAACTAAAACTCTTTTTCATGCTCGCTCACGCAAGGTCATTTCGCGACTGGATGAAGACGCGCGCACTGCGTCTGGCCGGTGCGCTGATGTCGCTCAACGACCCGCAATGGGGAAAACGCCCCGGCCGCGAAGGACCGCCTGACCTCGACGAGCTCTGGCGCAATTTCAACCGCAAGCTCGACGGGCTGTTCGGACGTCGCGGCGGAGGCGGCGACGGCGAGCGGCCGCCTTCAACCGGCAGGCGCTTCGGCGGCGCAGGGCTGCTGGCGCTTCTCATCGTCGCGGTCTGGCTGGTGAGCGGTTTCTACATCGTTTACGAAGGGCAGCGCGGCGTCGTCCTGCAGTTCGGCAAATTCAAGGAAATCACGATGCCGGGCCCGCGCTGGCATTTGCCGTATCCGATCGAAACCGCCGAAGTGGTGAATGTCGCCGGCGTGCGTACGGTTGAAGTCGGTTACCGCAACAACGTCAAGAGCAAGGTACTCAAGGAATCGCTCATGCTGACCGACGATGAGAACATCGTCGACGTGCAGTTCGCGGTTCAGTACGTGCTGAAGAGCCCGACCGATTATCTGTTCAACAGCCGTGTGCCGGATGATGCGGTTCTGCAGGCGGCGGAGACCGCGGTCCGCGAGATCGTCGGCAAGAGCAGCATGGATTTCGTGATCTTCGAAGGCCGCGCGGAAGTCGCTGCGCGGGCGCGCAAGCTGATGCAGGAAATTCTGGACCGCTATGGCACGGGTATCAGCATCAGCAACGTCACCATGCAGAACGCACAGCCGCCGGAACAGGTGCAGGCGTCGTTCGACGATGCGGTGAAGGCGGGACAGGATCGCGAGCGCCAGAAAAACGAAGGGCAGGCTTACGCGAACGATGTCATTCCCCGGGCGCGCGGTGCGGCGGCGCGGGTGGTGCAGGAGGCCGAAGGCTACCGGCAGCGCGTCATCGAGCAGGCCGAAGGCGATGCGGCCCATTTCCGGCAGATCCTTGCCGAATATGCCAAGGCGCCCCAGATTACCCGCGAACGGCTCTACATCGAAGCCATGCAACATATCCTCGCCAACACCAGCAAGGTGCTGATCGATCAGAAAGGCGGAAACAATCTGATCTACCTGCCGCTCGACCGCATCATGCAGATGGGGGCCGCACCGTCCAAGGAAGCGGCCACCAAACCGCCCGAGGCCCCGGCCGAGCCTTCCACCGCACGCAGCCGCGAGGCGTTTCGCAGCCGGGACCGGGAGGCGCGCTAGATGAAATTGAGCCTCGGTACCATAGTGATCGCCCTCGTCGCCGTGCTCGTCATCGCCGCACTCAGCATGTACGTCGTGGACCAGCGCCAGCACGCGCTCGTCTTCCGGCTCGGAGAAGTGATCGACGTCAAGAAACAGCCCGGCCTTTACTTCAAGGTGCCGCTGCTCGACAACGTGCGCTACTTCGACGTGCGGATCCTGACGATCGACACGCCGGAGGCCGAGCGCTTCCTCACCTCGGAAAAGAAGAACGTACTGGTCGATCTGTACGTCAAGTGGCGCATCACCGACGTAAGACAGTATTACGTCAGCGTGCGCGGCGAGGAAGCTTCGGCCCAACTGCGGCTGCAGCAGACGATCAACGATGGACTGCGGGCGGAATTCGGCAATCGCACCGTGCACGAAGTGGTGTCCGGCGAACGCGACCAGATCATGGACCTCATGCGCGACAAGGCGAACGAGGACGCCAAATCGATCGGCGTGGAAGTGGTCGACGTGCGGCTGAAGCGCGTCGATCTGCCGCAGGAAGTGAGCGAGGCCGTTTACCGCCGCATGGAAGCCGAACGCAAGCGCGTCGCGAATGAATTGCGTTCCACCGGTGCGGCCGAGTCCGAGAAGATACGGGCGGATGCGGATCGCCAGCGCGAGGTGATACTTGCCGAAGCTTACCGCGATTCCCAGCGCGTCAAGGGCGAGGGCGATGCGCGCGCGACGGCGATCTACGCCAAGGCCTACGAGCCGAACGCCGAATTCTATTCGTTTTATCGCAGTATCGAAGCGTACAAGCAGAGCTTCCGGAACAGGAGTGACGTGCTGATTGTCGAGCCGACTTCCGAGTTTTTCAAATACATGAGATCGAGCGGCAAAACGGGCAAGTAAGATTCGAGTGCGGGGCTCATCCGCGGCGCCCAGGTCGAAACACTCATGACGACTATTCTTCTGACCGCACTCGCGCTGATGCTGGTAATCGAGGGTGTCCTGCCTTTCCTGTTGCCCGCCCTCTGGCGGCAGACTTTCCGCAAGCTTACCGAGATGTCCGACGGGCAGATCCGCTTTATCGGGCTCACTTCAATGCTGGCCGGGCTGCTCCTTTTATATATCGTGCGATGAGAACCTGGCTGCTGCCCGAGTACATCGAGGACATCCTGCCGGCCGAAGCGCTCGGGATCGAACGGCTGCGCCGGCGCATCCTGGATCTCTTCCAGGTGCACGGCTACCAGCTCGTGATGCCGCCGCTCCTCGAATACCTCGAGTCGCTGCTCACCGGCACCGGCCACGACCTCGACCTCGAGACCTTCAAGCTGGTGGACCAACTGTCCGGCCGGATGCTGGGGGTTCGCGCGGACATCACACCGCAGGTTGCGCGCATCGATGCGCATCTGCTCAATCGCGCCGGCGTGACGCGCCTCTGTTATTACGGCAGCGTGCTGCACACGCTGCCGAACGGCATGAACCGCACGCGCGAACCGCTGCAGATTGGCGCGGAGATATACGGACACAGCGGCGTCGAGAGCGACATCGAAATCCAGCGCCTGTTGATGAAGGCACTCGGCGCGAGTGGCGTGAGCATCGCGTATCTCGATCTGGGGCACGTGGCCGTGTTTCGCGGTCTGATCCGGCATGGAGACGTGGGACGCGACCTGGAGGCCGAGCTTTTTCGGGCGACGCAGCTCAAGGACGTGCCCCATATACGTGCCCTCACGCGCAAGCTCGACCGCACAACGCGCGAATCGCTCATTCTGCTGCCCGAGCTGTATGGCGGCACGGAGGTGCTGGCGCTGGCGCGGCGCCGGCTGCCCGCGTATCGAGAAATACGCGTGGCGCTCGGAACGCTCAGCGCGCTGTCGCAGCGGCTCCGCGATGTGGCACGCATCCGCTGTTTCGACCTCGCCGAGCTGCGCGGCTACCACTACCATAGCGGCGTCGTGTTTGCGGCCTACGCGGAAGGCTGGCCCAATGCGCTCGCGCGCGGCGGCCGCTACGACGAGGTCGGCAAGGCGTTCGGGCGCGCGCGACCCGCCACCGGTTTCAGCGTGGATCTGCGCGAACTTGCATCCGCGGTGCCCGATGGCCGCGCGCAATCCGGCATACTGGCGCCGTACCTCCCGCGGAACGCGCCGCTGCAACGCCGGATCGAAGCCTTGAGGGGCCGCGGGGAAATCGTGATCGAGGATCTGCCGGGACACGCGGCTGCGAGGGCGGAACTCGGGTGCGACCGCCGACTCGTGCGGCGCGCCGGCCGCTGGCTCGTGGAGAAGACGAAAACATGAACCGCCAAGGCCGCCAAGACCTCGGAACGAAAAAGCGTACGGCACCGGCGTTGCGTGGCGGTTTGCACGCGTCCTCTGCTTTTTTGTGTACTGTGAAGCTTCTTGGCGCGCTTGGCGGCCTTGGCGGTTGCTCTGCATTCAGGTTCTTATGTCGAAAAATGTCGTAGTGGTCGGCACCCAATGGGGTGACGAGGGCAAGGGCAAGATCGTTGACTGGCTCACCGATCACGCGCAGGGCGTGGTGCGTTTTCAGGGTGGACACAACGCCGGACACACGCTCGTGATCGGCGGCCGCAAGACCGTGCTGCACCTGATCCCTTCCGGCATCCTGCGCAAAGGCGTGGCCTGCTACATCGGCAACGGCGTCGTGCTTTCGCCCCAGGCGCTGATCGACGAGATCGACACGCTCGAAGCCGCGGGTGTCGATGTGAAATCACGGCTCAAGATCAGTGAAGCGTGCGCGCTCATCCTCCCGCATCACGTGGCGGTGGACCAGGCCCGCGAAGCCGCGAAGGGCGACCTGGCGATCGGCACCACCGGACGCGGCATCGGCCCGGCTTACGAAGACAAAATCGCGCGCCGCGCCATTCGCGTGCAGGACCTCTTTCATCGCAAGCGCTTCGCAGCGAAACTGGGAGAACTGCTCGATTACCACAACTTCATGCTGAAGAATTACTACAAGCGGAAGACGATCGACTTCGCGCTGGCGCTGGATGAGACGCTTGCGCTTGCCGACCGCATCGCGCCGATGGTGGGTGACGTCCCGCGGTTGCTGTACGAAGCGCAGCAGGCGGGCATGAACCTGCTCTTCGAAGGCGCGCAGGGCACGCTGCTCGACGTGGACCACGGCACTTATCCCTACGTGACTTCGAGTAACTGCGTGGCGGGCGCCGCCGCGTCGGGAGCCGGTATCGGACCGGGCGTTCTGCACTACGTGCTCGGCATCACCAAGGCGTATACGACCCGCGTCGGCTCCGGGCCGTTCCCCACCGAACTCGACGATGATATCGGCAGGCAGCTCGCCGCGCGCGGTAACGAATTCGGCTCGACCACCGGGCGGCCGCGGCGCTGTGACTGGTTCGATGCCGCGGCGCTCAAGCGCTCGATCCAGATCAACGGCGTGTCGGGACTGTGCGTGACCAAGCTCGACGTGCTCGACGGCATGGAAAAGGTGCGCCTGGGCGTGGGCTATCGCCTTGACGGCGTGCGCCGCGACATTCTGCCTTTCGGCGCGGAGATGCTCGCGGAGTGCGAGCCCATTTACGAGGAGGTGGAGGGTTGGAGCGCGAGCACCGTGGGGCTCACGCGCTACGAGGCGCTTCCGCGTGCGGCCCGGGCTTACCTCGAGCAGATCGAAGCGGTTTGCGGCGTGCCGATCGCCCTCGTTTCCACCGGCGCCGATCGCGACCAGACGATCGTGCGGCAGCATCCGTTCGATGGCAGGGCAGCGGGATGATGGCGTACGCTCAATACGGCACGGCGTGCGATGGGCCGCGTATCGCGCCGCCCGCGCTTACTTGAGGACTGGTGCCGAGGAAGGGACTCGAACCCCCACGATGTTGCCACCGCCAGGACCTGAACCTGGTGCGTCTACCAATTCCGCCACCTCGGCCGGAGGAGCGAAATTTTAACCGATGGCCCTCGAATCGATCAAATGAACAGACGGAAGTCCGGCTCTTTCCGCTCCACCAAACGCTCGCGACGTCAGCTCGGCGTGCGTTCACAAGCCGTGCCGCGCAAAACGGCGCGCAGCACGCACCGCAGTCTGCGGGGGGGTGATCCATTTCTCGAGCGCGAGCGTGCGCGCTACGACGAGCCGCTGCCCAGCCGGGAATACATCCTGCAGATCCTGACCGAGCGCGGCGTGCCAGTCAGCGAAGAAGAGCTCGCGCAATCGCTCGGCATCGCGGAAAGCGAGCGCACCGCGTTCAGCCGGCGCCTGCGCGCGATGGAGCGCGAGGGCGAGATCATGCGCAACCGGCGCGACGCGATCTGCGTCGTGGACAAGCTCGACCTCGTGCGCGGGCGCATACACGGGCATCCGGACGGATACGGCTTTCTCATCCGGGACGACGGTGGCCCGGATCTTTTCCTTGAGCACAAGGAAATGGTGAAGGCGCTGCACGGCGATCGCGTCGTCGCGCGCCAGTCGGGCGTCGACCGGCGCGGCCGTCCGGAAGGCAAGATCGTCGAAGTGCTGGAGCACGCGCACAAACAGCTCGTCGGCCGGCTCTACATCGAGCATGGCGTGCTCTTCGTCGTCGCCGAGGACAAACGAATCAGCCAGGATTTCATGGTTCCGCCCGACGAGACGCACGGGGCGAAACCGGGACAAGTCGTGGCGGTGGAAGTGATCGCGCAGCCAGGCCGGCATGGCCAGCCCGTGGCGCGCGTGAGCGAAGTGCTCGGCAACTACGCTGATCCCGGCATGGAAATCGAGATCGCGCTTAGAAAACATGAACTGCCGTACGTTTTTCCGCAGGAAGTCGAACGGCTCTGCGCAAAGTTGCCGGATGCGGTTACGGAAAAGGATGGCCGCGGCCGCGTCGATCTGCGCGATCTGCCGCTGGTCACCATCGACGGCGAAACGGCGAAAGACTTCGACGATGCCGTGTATTGCGCGCCGGCGGAGGCCGGCGGATTCCGTCTGATCGTCGCCATTGCCGATGTGAGTCACTACGTCCGGCACGGCGACGCGCTCGACATGGAGGCGCTCAATCGGGGGAACTCCGTTTATTTTCCGCGGCGCGTGATTCCCATGCTGCCGGAGAAACTGTCGAACGGGTTGTGTTCCCTCAATCCGGCGGTCGAGCGACTGTGCATGGCATGCGACATGCAGATCGACGCCCACGGCGACATTCTGTCATATCGCTTCTATCCGGCGCTCATGCGCTCGCACGCCCGGCTCACCTACACGCTGGTTTCGCAAGTGCTGGACGAGCCGCGCGGCGCAGCGGCACGCGGCCAGCGCGCCCTCGTGCCGCATCTCCAAAACCTGCACCGGCTCTACAAATTGCTGGCGAAGGCGCGGGAACGACGCGGCGCGATCGATTTTGAGACGATCGAGACGGTGATGATCTTCGACGATCAGGGCAAGATCGAGCGCATCGTGCCGGTGCGGCGCAATGACGCGCACCGGGTGATCGAAGAGTGCATGCTGGCAGCGAACGTGTGCGCTTCGGATTTCCTGCGCGAGAACGACCATCCCATGCTCTATCGCATCCACGAAGGCCCGACCCCGGAAAAGCTGCTCGCGCTGCGCGATTTCCTGAAAGGCTTCGGGCTTAACCTGACGGGGGGCGACGAGCCCCAGGCGCCCGATTACGCGAAGCTCCTGACGCGTGTCAAGGACCGGCCCGATGCGCAGCTGCTGCAAACCGTGATGCTGCGCTCGCTGCAACAGGCGGTGTACAGCCCCGACAACGTGGGCCACTTCGGGCTGGCGTACGAATCGTATACGCATTTTACGTCCCCCATCCGCCGCTATCCCGACCTGCTGGTGCATCGTGCCATCAAGGCGGTGCTGGCACGCAAGCGCTATGACCCCGGCGACTGGCACGAACTCGGCGCGCACTGCTCGATGACGGAGCGCCGCGCCGATGAGGCGACGCGCGATGTGTCCGCCTGGCTCAAGTGCTACTACATGCAGGACAAGGTCGGCGAATCGTTCGACGGCAGCATCAGCGGCGTCACGGCATTCGGCGTATTCGTCGCGCTGGACGACGTATATGTCGAAGGGCTCGTGCATATCTCGGATCTCGGGCGCGATTACTTTCATTTCGATGCGGGCAAGCATCAGTTGATGGGCGAGCGCACCAAGCAGCGCTATCGCCTGGGTGACCGCGTGCGGGTGAAAGTAGCCCGCGTCAGTCTTGACACCAGCAAGATCGACTTCGTCCTCGACCATGACGGCAAGCGCTAAAGTGAAGTCGGCCGTTCGCCCTGATCCCTTCGACAAGCTTGTCCTGAGCAATCGACGAAGGACTCAGAACGGGCTCGCCGAGCGAAGTCGAAGCGCACCACGGAGGCGACGAGCTGATGGCTGAAACGCGCGTCATCTACGGGTTCCATGCGGTGACGAGCCGCTTGCGGCAGAACGCGGCGGCAGTGAAAGAAATTTTGGTCGACAGTGCGCGCCGGGACCGCAGGGCGCAGGACTTCCTGAAACTGGCCGAAGAGCGGGGCGCTCGCGTGATGCTCGTCGATGCCAAGCGGCTGGACGGCATGACCGGCAACGCGCGCCATCAAGGCGTCGCGGCGCGGGTGGAGTCAGCGCAGCTGCCCGCCCACATCGACGAGGTGCTCGATGCCCTCAGCGAGCCCGCTTTACTACTGATACTGGACGGTATCACGGATCCGCACAATCTCGGCGCCTGCCTGCGGGTTGCGGATGCAATGGGCGTGCACGCCGTCATTGCGCCCAAGGACCGGGCCGTCGGTCTCAATTCGACCGTCGCGAAGGTCGCGAGCGGCGCAGCGGAAACCGTGCCGTACATCGCGGTGACCAATCTCGCGCGCACGATGCGCGATCTCAAGGATCGGCAAATCTGGCTGTATGGCGCGGACACTTCCGGGCAGCGTGATCTCTATGCCGGGAAACTCGACGGCGCGCTCGCGTGGGTCCTTGGAGCCGAAGGCGAGGGTTTGCGGCGGCTGACGCGCGAGACGTGCGACGAACTGGTGCGCATTCCGATGTTCGGCAGCGTGGAAAGTCTCAATGTTTCCGTCGCGGCGGGGATCTGCCTGGCGGAGACACAGAGGCAGCGCACTGCGTTACTCGGCCGCGGAATCGGGCAGACGAACCGCGTTCAGGGATAGATAGCGCGGATGCCGCGTCGCGCGGCTGCACCGCCCGGCAAATGATCTCCGCGGCACTTTGAAAAGCAATCCCGGACCGGTATAATGCGCGCCTTCGGTTCGGCCCGAGTTGGCCCGAAGCCGCGATCCTTGCCTCACCGCTCTTCGCATGGCGGGAGGCTTAAACCCATAAGGAGCCCATTCGAATGCGACATTACGAAGTCGTTTTTATCGTTCATCCGGACCAGAGCGAGCAGGTGCCCGGCATGGTCGAGCGCTACCGCCAGATGATCACCGGCCGGGGCGGCAGGATACACCGCCTCGAGGACTGGGGCCGCCGGCAGCTCACCTATCTCATCGAAAAAGTGCACAAGGCGCACTATGTGCTCATGAATATCGAGTGCGACAACCAGACGCTCGATGAACTGGAGCACGCTTTCAAGTTCAACGATGCGGTGCTGCGGCATCTGACGATCAAGATGAGCGGTCCGGTGAGCTCGCCTTCCCCCATGATGAAGGATGAGAAATCCAAGTCGCTCACAACACCCACTGAAGAGCCGGCGAAGCCCGCGCCGGCACCCGCCGAGCAGGCGACGGCATAAGTGGAGCGCAACGCCGTCGCTTTGAGCGGCGAACTGAAGGATATCGAGCCGCTCCGTCACACGCCTGCCGGCATTCCGCTGCTCAATTTCAAGCTGGCGCACAAGTCGCAGCAGATGGAGGCGGGCTACAAGCG
>DATFGD010000470.1:0-3446 GCA_035249725.1 Burkholderiales bacterium | reverse complement strand
GATCACGGCGGCCTTCGCCTACTCCAGTTCGTTGCCGGTGTATCTCGGATACTTCAAGGAGGAGGGTCTCGAGGCAGAGGTCAATCCCATGCCGGGCGCCGCGGCCGCAATGCAACTTGTCGTGGGGGGAAGGGCCGATTTCGCAATCGGTAACCCGTCGGGCGCGATGATCGCGATCCAGAAAGGCGCGGACGTGCGCTTCTACTACACCTCTATCCGTGGCGACATTTTCGGCGTCGCACTGCCGGCCGAAACCGGCATGAAGACGCTCGCCGACCTCAAGGGCAAGACGATCGGCGTATCGAGCTTCGCGAGCGGCGGCACCAATTACGCGAAGGGCCTCATGAAGACCCTCGGGCTCGAATCCGGAAAGGACTACAACCTGGTCGAAGTGGGCGTCGGTGCGCGCGCCGCCGGCGCCTACCGTTCCAAGCAGATCGACGCCTTCTCGTTGTGGGACGAAGCCTACGTCACCTTGCAGCAGAACGGCATACCGTTCTCCAATATCATCCGTGACCCGCGCGCCGCCGGCCACGCGGTGGGTTCGATACTCGCCAAGAATGGCGACTTCACGGCACGCCGCAAAACCCTGATCGGCGTCGCGCGCGCGATCGCCAAGGCGCAGCTCTTTCAGTACACGAATCCGGAAGCCGCAATTCGCATCCACTGGAAACTGTATCCGCAAACCGCGCCACGGGACGGCGTGACCGATGCGGCCATAAAGCGGGAATTGAACGTGCTCGCCGTGCGCACCAAACTGATTTCCAAGAACGCCATGAACACCGACAAATGGGGCGATTTGCCGCGTGACGTCATGGAGAAATTCCAGGCGTACCTGGTCGAAACCGAGGTCGTGCCCAAGGCGTTGGACGTCGGTGCCTATTACACCAACGATCTCATCGACGAGATCAACAAGTTCGACGAGTCGGCCATCATCAAGCAGGCGCGGGAGTTCAGGCTCTGATGGATAAGGCGCCGGCCGAAGCACTCCCGCGTACTGTGCCGGAGACTGCCGCGGTCTCCGGTGACTGGATACACCGGGTTCTGGCACACGTGCGGCGCCGTCCGGAGTGGATATGCGTGCCGCTCACGCTGGTGCTCTCGATCGGCGGCTGGGAATGGTACGTAAAGGCTTACCAGGTGAGCGCCGTGATCCTGCCGCCGCCTTCGCAAATCGTGAGCGCGCTTTACTCGGGCCTCGCGAGCGGGCTCTACCTCAAAGCGCTCGCCGTCACGCTGCAGGCGATCGTACTGGGGTTCCTGCTTTCGGGATTGGCTGCATTTGTGTTGGGTACCCTCATCAGCCAGATCCGCCTGCTCGAAGCGACGATCTATCCTTACGTCGTCGCGCTGCAGACACTGCCGAAGATTGCCATTGCGCCGCTGATCCTGGTGTGGGTCGGCCTCGGCATCGAAAGCAAGATCATCATCGCGGCCCTCGTCTCGTTTTTCCCGATGCTGGTGAACACCATCGTCGGCCTCAAGTCGGCGTCGGCAGACAAGTTGGAGCTCATGCACGCGCTCACCGCCTCGCGCACCAAGACTTTCGTTCTCGTAAAGCTCCCTGAAGCGCTGCCGTATATTTTCGCGGGGCTCCAGATCGGGATCGTGCTCGCCGTATTGGGTGCGATCGTGGGCGAGTTCGTGGGTGCCAAGGCGGGACTGGGGTATCTCATCATTCAGATGAACTACACGATGGACGTCGCGGGCATGTTCGCCGTGCTGGTTATTCTCGGTGTCATGGGCGTGATACTGAATGTGGCGATCTCCATCGTGCGCAAGCGCGTAATCTTCTGGCAGCGCACCGATGTAAACGCCATTTAATCGCCCAAAACTGCCCAAGGGAAAGCCATGGAGAAAAGTTACTATTCGGGGACGTGGCAGCAGCAGCGTGCCTTTTCACCCCTGGTCGCGACACGCGGCGGACGGATGCTGTGGGTCGCAGGGCATGGCGGGCTCCACGGCAGCGACAAGCCGCTCGACGGCGACTTCGATGGTCAGGCGCGTCAGGCGTTCAAAAACCTCGCGGCAACGCTGGCGCAGGCGGGCGGCACGCTCGCCGATATCGTGACCATGACCGTCTTCATCATCGATGCCCGTTACGGCGACCGGTTCATCGAGATCCGCAAGGAAGCGTTTCCCGACGGCAACTATCCGGCGAGCGCCCTCATCACCGTCGCCGGCTTCGCGCGTGCGGCGATGATGGTCGAAATACAGTGTGTCGCTGTCGTTGCGGACTGAATCAGGCCGCGGCTTTGGCAGGCGCGCCTTTTTTCTTCGCTTGTGCGGCCTTGGCATGCATCGAGGCATAGGCACCGTGCGCCGCCGCTTCCGCGTCGCCGACATGCACCGGGTAGCCCATGTCATCGAGCACCGATCCGAGCGCCGAGAGACACAGCATGACGTTGTCAGGGCGGCACGAATAGCCCATCAGCCCGAAACGCCAGATCTTGCCGGCCAGCGGCCCTAATCCTGCGCCGATCTCGAGTCCGAATTCGCCGAGCAGCGTCTTACGCACCTCGGCTTCGTTGACGCCATCCGGGCACATCACCGCGTTCATCTGCGGAATCTGGTGCTGTTCGGCCACCAGGAACTTGAGCCCCATTGCTTCGAGCCCGGCCTTGAGCGCGGTGTGGTGACGCTGGTGCCGCGCCCAGCAGTTCGCCAGTCCTTCCTCACGGATGAGGAGCAGCGCCTCGTGCAAGGCGAAAAGCGAATTGGTCGGCGCGGTGTGGTGGTAGGTGCGCGTCGTTGCGCCCCAATAACCGAGCAGCAGGTTCATGTCCATGAACCAGCTGTGGATCTTGTCTTTGCGGGCCTTGACGTATTCGACCACGCGGTCGCTGAACGACACCGGGGATAGCCCCGGCGTGCACGAAAGGCATTTTTGGCTCGCCGAATAGATCGCATCCACCGCCCACTCATCGACGAGTACCGGCGAGCCGCCCAGCGAGGTCACGGCGTCCACTATCGCCAGCGCATCGTGCCGGTGGGCCACATCCACGAGAGCCTTCGCATCCGAAAGGACACCGGTCGATGTCTCGGCATGCACGAATGCGACCAGGCGCACATCGCGGTTTTGCTTGAGGGCGTCCTCCAGCTTCTGCGGATTAACCGGCTCGCCCCACTTGTCTTCCACCACGATCGCCACACCGCCGCAGCGCTCGACGTTTTCGATCATGCGCCCGCCGAAGACCCCGTTGCGGCAGACGACGACCTTGTCGCCCGGGCGTACGAGATTGACGAAGCAGTACTCCATGCCGACCGAGCCCGGGCCGGAGATCGGGAATGTGAGCGCGTTCTTGGTCTGATAGGCGTAGCGCAGGAGCGACTTCAGCTCCTCCATCATCTCGACAAAGATCGGGTCGAGATAGCCGATCGCCGGCTGGCTCATGGTCGTCAGCACGCGCGGGTGGATCTCGGTCGGCCCGGGACCCATGAGCGTG
>DATFGD010000469.1:0-10119 GCA_035249725.1 Burkholderiales bacterium | reverse complement strand
ATTATGTCATGCGCATCGCCCGCAGCAAGGCCGAAGTCGCCGCGCGCCAGGCGTTGCAGCGCGGGCTGCGCCCGCATCCTGCGCTCGGCGCGGATACCACGGTTGTGCTCGATGGCAACGTCATCGGCAAGCCGGAAAACGCCGAGCACGCGGCCGATATCCTTGGCGCCCTCTCGGGTCGCGAGCATGAAGTGATGACGGGGGTCGCACTTGCGCTGCGGGATCGCGTGGAAAGCGCGCTTTCTGTTTCCTCCGTCGAGTTCGGCGCCCTTTCAGCACTCGAGATACAGCGCTACATCGCTTCCGGGGAGCCGTTTGGCAAGGCGGGCGCCTACGCGATACAGGGCCGTGCGGCGGCATTCATCACGCGAATCGCCGGGAGTTATTCCGGCATCATGGGATTGCCGCTCGCCGAGACGGCCCAACTGCTGCGCAAATTCGACATTGAAACCGTCTGACGGCCGACCTTCCGGCGATGATCGAGGAAGTCCTCATCAACGTTACGCCGCAGGAAACGCGGGTCGCCGTGATCGAGCATGGCGTGACGCAGGAGCTGCACGTCGAGCGCACGAGTGCACGGGGACTCGTAGGGAACATCTACATGGGGCGGGTGCTGCGCGTGCTGCCCGGCATGCAGTCCGCCTTCATCGATATCGGCGGTGAGCGCGCGGCGTTCCTGCACGTCGCGGACATCTGGGCGAACCGGCACACCGGCGACCACGATACGCCGATCGAGAAGCTGCTCGCGGAAGGGCAGAACCTCATGGTGCAGGTGGCCAAGGACCCGATCGGCACCAAAGGCGCGCGTCTTTCCACCCAGATCAGCATCGCCGGCCGTTTTCTGGTCTATCTGCCGCAGGAATCGCACATCGGCATCTCGCAGCGCATCGAGGACGAAGAGGAACGGCAGCATCTGCGGGTGAAACTGCAGCAGCTCCTGCCACCGGATGAGAAGGGCGGCTTCATCATCCGCACCATGGCGGAAACCGCAGCCGACCGCGAACTCGCTTCCGACATCGAGTACCTGCGCAAGCTGTGGCGCGGCATCCAGGAGCGGGCGCAGACGGCCGATGCCCTAACCTTGCTCTATCAGGATCTCAATCTGGGCTTGCGCGTATTGCGCGATTTCGTGCACGAGGAGACGACCCGCATCATGGTGGACTCGCACGAGACGTTCCAGAGCATGCAGACGTTTTCGCAGGAATTCACGCCGAACGCCGTGGAGCGCATCGAGCACTACCAGGGCGAGCGGCCGCTCTTCGATCTCTACGGCGTCGAGGACGAAATCGAGAAGGCGCTTGCCCGCCGCGTCGAGCTCAAGTCGGGCGGATACCTGATCATCGACCAGACCGAGGCGCTGACGACCATCGACGTCAACACCGGCGGCTACGTCGGCGTGCGGAGTTTCGACGACACGATCTTCAAGACGAACCTTGAAGCCGCCCAGGTTATCGCCCGCCAGCTCCGGTTGAGAAACCTGGGCGGCATCATCATCATCGACTTCATCGACATGGACAGCGAGGAGCACCGCAACGCCGTGCTGAACGAATTCCGCAAGGCGCTCGCCCGCGATCGCACCCGCATGACGGTGAACGGATTCACCCAGCTCGGCCTGGTGGAGATGACGCGCAAGCGCACGCGCGAGAGTCTGGCGCACGTGCTGTGCGAGCCGTGTTCCACATGCCAGGGCCGCGGGGAACTCAAGACCGCCCAGACCGTCTGTTACCAGATCCTGCGCGAGTTGTTGCGCGAGGCCCGGCAGTTCAACGCGCGCGAGTTCCGCATTCTCGCGTCCCAGCAGGTGATCGACCAGTTCCTCGATGAGGAATCGCAGAGCCTGGCGATGCTGTCCGATTTCATCGGCAAGCCGGTGTCGCTGCTCGTCGAGAACGTGTACAACCAGGAACAGTTCGACATCATCCTCGTGTAGGCGCACGAAAGCGCGCTCGCGAACATACACAGCCCATCGTGGAATTACGTGAAGGCCCAGGGCTTCCGCCCGCAGTCCCGCCTGTCGCGCGCGCACTGGCCGAACAGGTGTTTTCCCGCACCGCGGGTGCGCCGCTCGTTCCCGGCAATGACGTGCGGATACTGAAGGACTCGACCGAGAACTATCCGGCGTGGCGGCAGGCGATCGATACGGCGACACGCAAGATTTATTTCGAGAACTACATCGTCGCCAACGACCCGATCGGCCGCGATTTCGTGGCGGCGCTCGCGGCAAAGGCACGCGCGGGCGTGCGGGTGCGGGCGATCTACGACTGGCTCGGCGCGCGGGGTGAAGCGGTGCCAGGGCTGTGGCGTCCGCTGATCGAAGCCGGGGGCGAAGTGCGGTGCTTCAATCCGCCGCGGCTCAATAACCCGTTTGGCTGGCTTACGCGCGACCATCGCAAGATGATCGCGGTGGACGGCCGGATCGGTTTCGTGACCGGTCTTTGTATCAGTGAAAAATGGACGGGCAATCGCACGTCCGGGCGCGAGCCGTGGCGCGACACGGGAGTGGAAGTGCGGGGACCGGCGGTGGCCGATATCGAGCGCGCGTTCGCCGAAGCGTGGGCGATCACCGGCTCGCCCGTACCGCCCGAAGAACTGGTTGATGCCGCCGGAACGTTGGAACCTGCCGGCGACATGATGGTGCGGGTGCTGGCCACCGTGCCGAACATCGCATCGCTCTACCGGTTCGATCAGCTTATCGCGTCGGTGGCGCGCAGGACGCTGTGGTTGACCGATGCCTATTTTGTCGGCGTGGCGGTCTACATTCAGGCGTTACGCGCGGCTGCGCAGGACGGCGTGGACGTGCGGCTCCTGGTCCCGGGCACGAGCGATCTTCCTGTCCTGTCGTCGCTCTCGCGTGCGGGCTATCGGCCACTCCTCGAAGCCGGCATCCGGGTCTTCGAATGGAACGGCGCCATGCTGCACGCGAAGACCGCGGTCGCCGACGGGCGATGGGCCCGGGTCGGTTCATCCAATCTCAATCTTTCCAGCTGGCTGGGAAATTACGAGCTGGACATTGCCGTCGAGGATCCGGAATTCGCTGCACAGATGGAGGCGATGTACGAGGAGGATCTCACGCGGGCGACCGAAATCGTGCTCTCGGCACGCAACCGCGTGCGACCGACCGCGCGTCACGCGCGCAGGCACCGGAGCGGCAGTACTTCACGGGCTGCAGCGGGTGCATTGCGTCTGGGCAACACCATGGGGGCGGCGATCAGCAACCGCCGCGTCCTGGGCCCCGCCGAAGCGACCACCCTGCTGGGCCTGGGCGTAGCGCTGCTCGTGTTTGCGGCGGTGAGCGTGCTCTGGCCGCTTGCCGTGGCGATACCGCTTGCGCTGCTTGCGGTGTGGGTTGCCATATCGTCGCTCGTGCGTGCCCGCGAACTGCGCGCGTTGCGAGAGCGCGACGAACAAGCGGGATCCGCTCCGGGGAAACAACAAGAGCCGGGATAAGCGACCGTCGTTTTCTTGCGCTGGACTATTGATTCACGAGCGCGCCGATACGCTCGAGCAGTGCCGCGTCGACTTCGACGATCTCCACGGTTTTGCGTCGGCCACGCGCCCCGTGCCGGATCGAGATCTGCGAGGCGCGAACACCGAGCACTTCGTGCAGGAACGCGACCAAGGTACGGTTCGCCTTGTCATCGACCGCCGGAGCGGCGATTCTTATCTTTACCGCGTCGCCATGCAATCCAACCACTGCGCTTCCGGCGGCGTTGGGTTGCACGTGCACGTTGAGCGTAAGGCGTCGCCTCACCGGATCGTAGCGGTGCCAGGCGCTCACCGAAAAAGCCGCGAGACCAGCAGCTCGAGATAGGCGATGGGCACCATCAACAGCAACTGGCACATGATAATGAGCACGAGCGGTGACAGATCCACGTTGGCGATCGGCGGGACGACCCGCTGTAACGGGCGCAGAAAAGGCCGGGTCATGGTGTTCAGCAGCGGACCGACCGGCGTATAGGGATTGACCCACGAAACCACCACCTGGCACACCACCACCGCGATCAGGATGTAGAGAAAGAGCCGCGTGATCATGATGACGGCGAGTAGCGCAAGCCCCGCGACGATGGTCCCGGGCGTGGCCATGGCCGGCGGGGCACTGATCTGCATCACGAGCGCGAGTTCGATGAACTGCACGCCCCACGCAATGACGAGTGTCGCGAGATCGACTCCCCACAGCCCGGGAATGACACGCCGCGCGGGCCGGACCACGAAGTCGGTGACCGCGGCCAGAAAGTCGGAGAGCGGATTGCGATAAGCCACGCGCGCCCATTGCATGTAGAACCGCAGCAGCAATGCGATGGCAAACAGTCCGAAGACCGTCTTGACGAGAAATATCAGCGCGTCCGTGAGCATGATTCAACTCCCTGCAGTGCGTCCAAGGAACGGGCAGTGCGCTACCTGCGTTCCAAGCAGGAAGCGAGACGCACGGCTCGGCTGTGCCTGGAACGTATCTCAATAACCGGCACGTGTGCGACGGAAGTTCTAGCAGTCGCGTCCCAGTTCCTCGCCCAGCTCCCGCGAGCGCTCTGCAGCGGCGCGGATCGCGCGCACGATGGCGTCGCGCAGCTTGTCCTTCTCCATCATCCCGATCGCGCGTTCCGTCGTGCCGCCGCGCGAAGTCACGCGGGCACGCAGGGTGGCGACATCGTCGGGGCTCGCCCGCGCAAGCTTGATGGCGCCGGCGAAGGTGGCAAGGGCGAGCCGCTGTGCGTCTGCCGCTGAAAAGCCGAGCTCGATCGCAGCCTGCTGCAAGGCCTCGATGAAGTAGAAGACGTATGCGGGACCGCTGCCGGAGATGGCCGTTACCGCATCCATCTGTTGCTCGTCTTCCACCCACAGCGTGGTGCCGACCGCCCGCATGATCTTCTCGGCGCGGGCGCGGTCATCTGCGGATACGGCAGGCGTCGCACACAACGCAGATACGCCCGCCAGTTCGAGCGCCGGTGTGTTGGGCATCACCCGCACGATTTTCTGATAATTTCCGAGCCACCGCGACAGGTCGCCGAGGCGAATGCCGGCCGCGATAGACAGCAAAAGCTGCGAGCCGAGAAAGCGATACAGCAGCCCGGCCGTCTCACGCACCTGCTGGGGCTTCACTGCGAAGACGATGCAGTCGGCGGTCGCTGACAGCGCATCGAGCTGCGGCGCGACCCTGACGTGCAGCTCCCGGGCAAGGCGTTCGCGCGCCGCCTCATCGACGTCGACGACGAAGAGCGCTTCGGCTGCCCACCCGTTTTTCAGCAGGCCGCCGATCATCGCCGTCGCCATGTTGCCGCCGCCGATGAAGGTGATGTTCATGTTCATTTAAGAGTGCCTAACATAATGAAACACGTGTGCGTTGCAAGCCAGAATTGCGGATGACGCGAAGGGCGGCGCAGCTCATATCGCGAATATGAGCAAGCCGACCGACAAAGTCAGCCGCGATTGTGGCCGCAACCCTTTGGGCTGGCACGAGTTTTGGCCCATGGCTTTGTCGCTCCCCTTGTGAATATTCGCGATATTCACTGCGGGTCGCTTCGCGCCCTGAGCCAAAATCGTGACAGCGCAGCACGCGTTTCATTATGTTAGGCACTCTAAACCGCCAGGACGCCCAAAGCGTCAAGAAAACTCTCAGAAACGCAACTGCGATGCTCCGAAACCGCCGGCCCGACCTCCGGGAACCGCTATTTTGACACCTCCCCGCCTGGGCGGCTAAGTCGGCACCCGAAGATGGCCGTGCCGACACGCACCAGGGTAGCGCCCTCCAGAATCGCGGCCTCGAAATCGGCCGACATGCCCATCGACAGCGTGTCGAGCGCGATTCCGGAGGCGACGAGCCGGTCTTTCAATTCGCGCAGCAAGCCGAAACGCTGGCGTTGTAGCGCCGCGTCGGCTGTCGGCTCGGGCACTGCCATCAGGCCGCGGAGTTTGAGCCGCGGCAGTTCGAGTATCGTGCGTGCGAGCGCAAGTTCCTCGCCCGGTCGCACCCCGCTCTTGCTGGCTTCGCCGCTTACATTGACCTGTATGCAGATGTTGAGCGCCGGGAGATGCTCGGGTCGTGCGTCGCTCAGACGCCGTGCAATCTTGACGCGTGCGACGCTGTGCACCCAGTGGAAGTGTTCAGCGAGCGCACGGGTTTTGTTGCTCTGCACGGGCCCCACAAAGTGCCATTCCAGCGGCAGTTGCGCGAGATTCTCCATCTTCGCGAGGCCCTCGTGCGCGTAGCTTTCGCCGAACGCGCGCTGGCCGCATTCGTAAGCCTCTGCAATGCATTCGGGCGGCCAGGCCTTGCTTACAGCAATCAGGGCAACATCGGAAGGACTTCGGCCCGCATCCTGTGCCGCGCGCGCGATTTGGCCGCGTATGGCTTGCAAGTTGGCGGCGATTGTTGTCATAATTTTGCGCAATGCGGGAAACGCGTTACGGCTTAGAAAATCAGGCCGTTACATTCGCGGCGGACCCGGCGACCACTAAGGGGGAATTATAATGGACATCTCCGAACTGCTGGCTTTTGCGGTCAAGAACAAAGCCTCGGATCTTCATCTCTCGTCAGGCCTTCCACCGATGATACGCGTGCACGGTGACGTGCGCCGCATCAACCTGCCGCCGATGGAGCACAAGGACGTGCACGCGATGGTGTACGACATCATGAACGACGGCCAGCGCAAGTTCTACGAGGAGAACCTCGAGTGCGACTTCTCGTTCGCGATTCCCAATCTGGCGCGCTTTCGCGTGAACGCGTTCGTTCAGCAGCGGGGCGCCGGGGCAGTCTTCCGGACGATTCCCTCCAAGGTGCTCTCGCTGGATGACCTGAAGGCGCCCAAAGTTTTCGTGGAGATAGCCAATCAGCCGCGCGGCGTGGTGCTGGTGACCGGGCCGACGGGCTCGGGAAAATCGACCACCCTGGCGGCGATGGTCAATCACATCAACGAGAACGAGCACGGACACATCCTCACCGTCGAAGACCCGATCGAGTTCGTGCACGACAGCAAGAAGTGCCTCATCAACCAGCGCGAAGTGGGCCCGCACACGCTCTCGTTCGCGAATGCGCTGCGCTCGGCGCTGCGCGAGGATCCGGACATCATCCTGGTCGGTGAGATGCGCGACCTGGAAACCATCCGGCTCGCCATGACTGCGGCGGAGACCGGCCACCTTGTGTTCGGGACGTTGCACACGAGTTCCGCCGCGAAAACCATCGACCGCATCATCGACGTGTTTCCGGCGGAGGAGAAGGAGATGATGCGTGCGATGCTCTCGGAATCGCTGCGCGCCGTGATTTCGCAAACGCTGCTCAAGACCAAAGACGGCTCAGGCCGCATCGCGGCGCACGAAATCATGGTCGGCACGCCTGCCATCCGGAACTTGATCCGCGAAGCCAAGGTTGCGCAAATGTATTCCGCGATCCAGACCGGGCAGCAGTACGGCATGCAGACGCTCGATCAGAACCTGACGGAACTCGTCAAGCGCAACATCATTTCGGCGGAAGAAGCGCGCACCAAGGCCGCCAACAAGGACAACTTCAAGTAACGGTAAGTCGAAGGCGCGCAGCGCGAGCCGGCGTACCAGAGGAGCGAGAAATGGAACGAGATCAGGCAGTCAATTTCATAAACGACCTTCTGAAAGCGATGGTGGAGAGGAAGGCGTCGGACCTTTTCCTGACCTCGGGCTTCCCGCCCGCGATCAAACTCGACGGCAAGTTGACGCCTGTGGCGTCACAGACGCTCACGCCGCAGCACACCGTCGAGTTGTCGCACGCGATCATGAACGACAAGCAGGTGGCGGAGTTCGAGGCGTCGAAGGAATGCAACTTCGCCATCAGCCCGCGGGGCATCGGCCGCTTCCGCGTCAACTGTTTCGTGCAAATGGGCCAGGTGGGCATGGTGCTGCGCACGATCAACGCGGAAATCCCGCGGTTTGAGGACCTCGGACTTCCGCCGGTGCTGAAGGACATCGTGATGACCAAGCGCGGGCTCGTGATCATGGTCGGCGGCACGGGGTCCGGCAAATCGACCTCGCTCGCGGCGATGACCGGTTACCGCAACGAAAACAGCTACGGCCACATCATCACGATCGAGGACCCGGTCGAGTTCGTTCACGAGCACAAGAACTGCGTCGTGACCCAGCGGGAAGTCGGTGTCGATACCGATTCCTGGCACATCGCACTCAAGAACACGTTGCGGCAGGCGCCGGACGTGATCTTGATCGGCGAGATCCGCGATCGCGAGACCATGGACTATGCCATCGCATTCGCGGAGACGGGGCACCTCTGCATGGCGACGCTGCACGCGAACAGCGCGAACCAGGCGCTCGATCGCATCATCAACTTCTTTCCCGAAGAGCGCCGGCATCAGCTCCTGATGGATCTCTCGCTCAACATCCGTGCCATCGTGTCGCAGCGGCTCATCCCCAAAAGGGACGGCAAGGGGCGCGCCTGTGCAGTCGAGATCATGCTCAACTCGCCGCTCATTTCGGACTTGATCTTCAAGGGCGAGGTGCACGAGATCAAGGCGATCATGGGACGGTCACGCGAGCTCGGCATGCAGACGTTCGACCAGCATCTGTTCGACCTGTACGAAGGCGGCCAGATCACCTACGAGGACGCGTTGCGCAATGCCGATTCGCTGAACGAGCTGCGCCTCATGATCAAGCTGCACAGCAAGGAGGCGAAGGAAAAAGACGTGATGCACGGCATCGACCATCTCAACATCGTCTGACGCCGGACGCTCTCGCGCCGGGTCAGATACGCCGGTTCGAACCGACCTCGAGCGGCGGTTCAACCGGCGTAACAAAAAGCGCCGGGCACGTCCCGGCGCTTTTTTTGCGTCATGAGCATCCCGTTCGATTTGCCGACGTTCGTCATCGCCGCGACAGTGGTCTTCGGCGCCTATATCGTCTTCGGGATTTCGGCGTTCGGCGCATCGCTCTTCACCGTGCCGCTGCTGACGCACCTGTTTCCGCTGCACTTCGTGCTGCCGATGTGCGTGCTGCTGGACGTTTCGGCCGCGCTCGCACTCGGCGTGCGCTTTTCGCGCGCGGCGGACAAGACGGAGCTTGTGGTGCTCGCTCCCTCTTCGCTCATCGGTGCCGTGATCGGCGTTACGCTGCTCGTGACGCTGCCGCGCAACGCGACGCTGATCGCATTTGGGGGTTTCCTGCTGAGCTACGGTGTCTACGCGCTGCGGCAGGGCGAGGCGGTGGGCCGCGTCGGTCGCCCGTGGGGCGCCGTGGCGGGCCTTACCGGCGGCGCCATGGGCACGTTGTTCGGCATCGGCGCGCCGCCCTACGCGATTTATCTCGCCCGGCGGCTGGCGGACAAGTCCGTGCTGCGCGCGACGCTGTCCAACATCGTGCTGCTGTCCACCTCGATCCGCGCGCTGGTTTTTCTGGCGAGCGGTCTCATGCTCGCAGACCGCGTGCTCGGTTTTGCGCTGCTGCTTCCGTTCGCGTTGGGCGGACTGTGGATCGGCAACCGGTTTCACGGGTGCATCTCGCGCGGCGCGCTGCTTCGAACGATCAGCGTGTTGCTGGTGCTGATCGGCGCTTCACTGCTCTTTCGCGCCGCACGTTGATGCAACACCCCGGACGTGCCGCCCGTGTGCGCCGGGCTCACGCCCCGGGCTGGGCCTGACCGCCGCCGGATTTCGGTGGATAGCGCAATTGCACGGTGACGGCTGACTCGTCGAGCTTGCCGAGTTTGACCAGCCGCGCCTCGATACCGGCGCGAGTGCGGTTGTGCGCGCGCGCCAGCTCGTCCACGGTCCGTCCGGCGTCGAAAGCGGCGGCGAGCCGTTCTTCCTCCTCGGGACTCCAGCGCAGTCCCGTGTTGCCCGGCATGGACGCCGGTTTCGGAGCGCGATCCGGAGCGCGCACGTGTTCGATCACGCGCACCGCCTCGAACAACGCCCGCACCGTGTCGGGATGCTGATAAGGGCTGTCTGCGGAAAATTGCTCGCCCGTCGCCGGATGCACGCCATTCGCGAGTGCGTTCAGTATTTTCAGTGTTTGTTCTTTTTCCATGATCTCTCCTCCTGTTGGGATGGTCGTTTCGTCGCGTTGCCGCCGTCTCGTTCGGGGCCGCGCGTACCGCTCCAACGCGGCGCCCGCCGTACCGGTTGACGCCGAGTCAGGCGCCCTTCGTGC
>DATFGD010000468.1:0-3449 GCA_035249725.1 Burkholderiales bacterium | reverse complement strand
GTATATTGATCGTGCGTCGTCAGATCCAGGAACAAGTCCGCCGCCTCTTCGTATTTCCCGCCCCGCCAGCCTTCCTCTCCGAGGAGCTGTCGAACACGCAGCAATTCTTCAGCGAGAAGCTGACGAATCAGAACGCTGGTGATCTTGCGACCATCGTCCAGCACGCCCTTCGGACTTCTTATCCATTGCCAAATCTGCGAGCGCGCAATTTCCGCGGTGGCGGCATCCTCCATCAGATTGTAGACCGGCACACATCCATTTCCGGCGAGCCACGCACCGATGTACTGGATGCCGACGCTGATGTTGTTGCGCAAGCCGGCTTCAGTGATCGGTTTCTCCGGCTGGAAATCAAGCAACTCGCGTGCGCTCACATTGACATCGTCGCGCTTGCGATGAACCTGGTTAGGCGTCGGCATGTGCTCGTCAAAGATCGCTTTCGCGACGCCCACCAGGCCGGGATGCGCAACCCAGGTTCCGTCACAGCCGTCGGTCGCTTCCCGCACCTTGTCGGCACGCACCTTTTCGAGCGCCGCTGCGTTCGCCGCCGGATCATTCTTGATCGGAATCTGCGCGGCCATGCCGCCCATGGCAAACGCCTTGCGGTGGTGACAGGTCTTCACCAGCAGTAGCGCGTAGGCCCGCATAAACGGGGCGGTCATGGTCACCTGCGCACGGTCCGCGAAACAGAACTTCCGGTTGTTCCGGAATTTCTTGATGCAGCTGAATACGTAGTCCCAGCGCCCGATGTTGAGGCCGACGCAATGCTCGCGCATTTCGTAGAGGATTTCGTCCATTTCGAACGCGGCCAGCACCGTTTCGATCAGGGCGGTCGCTTTGATCGTGCCTTGCGGCAGACCGAGTTCGCGCTGCGCGGCCACGAAAATGTCGTTCCATAACCGCGCCTCGAGATGGCTCTCCATCTTCGGCAGGTAGAAGTACGGCCCCGAGCCACTTGCAACCAGGGTCTTCGCGTTATGGAAAAAATAGAGCGCAAAATCGAAGATCGCGCCCGCGATCGGTTCGCCGTCGACGAGTACGTGTTTTTCCGGCAAGTGCCACCCACGCGGGCGCACCAATAAGGTGGCCGTGCGTGCGTTGAGACCGTAGCACTTGCCTTCGGGGCTGGTATAGCGGATGGTGCGGTTGACGGCATCACGCAAGTTGATCTGCCCTTCGATCATGTTGTCCCATGTCGGCGTATTCGAATCCTCGAAGTCCGCCATGAACACGTTCGCACCGGAGTTGAGTGCATTGATCACCATCTTGCGGTCCGTGGGCCCGGTGATCTCGACGCGGCGATCCTGAAGATCCGCGGGACAGGCGTCCACCGTCCACTTGCCGCTTCGGATATGCGCCGTGTCCGGCAGAAAATCCGGCAGCTTGCCGGCATCGAATTCCGCCTGCCGTCGCGTGCGTGCCGCAAGAAGTTCGCGACGGCGCGGCTCAAATGCGCGTGCGAGTTTGGCGAGAAAGCCGAGCGCGTGCGGCGTCAGGATATCGGCATACCGGGGCGTCATCCTGCCGCGCACCTCCACACCGTATGGCAACGAAATGGCCTTTTTCATGTCTGCAGCTCCTTTGATTACGCAGCAACTTCGGCGCGCGGCGCGCCATAGAACTGCGCCTCTTCGGTGGAACCGGATAACGCGGTAGTCGAAGACTGCTGAGCCTGAACGACTTGCGTCACGGCGTCGAAGTAGCCGGCACCGACCTCGCGCTGGTGCCGCGTTGCGGTATAGCCCAGCGCTTCGGCCGCAAACTCCGCGTCCTGCAGGCGCACGTAGGCACTCATGTCTTCGTGCGCATAGCCCTTCGCCAGCTCGAACATGCTGTAGTTGAGCGCATGAAAGCCGGCAAGCGTGACGAACTGGAACTTGTAGCCCATGGCGCCAAGTTCCCGCTGGAACTTAGATATGGTGGAAGCATCAAGGTTCTTGCGCCAGTTGAACGACGGCGAGCAATTGTAGGCGAGCATCTTGTCTGGATAGACCTTGCGGATCGCCTCGGCATATTTCCTCGCGAACCCGAGATCGGGCGTCCCGGTTTCACACCAGATGAGGTCCGCATACGGCGCGTAAGCGATGCCGCGCGCAACCGCCTGATCCAAGCCTGCGCGTACCTGGAAATACCCGTCCGCCGTACGCTCGCCGGTGATAAAGGGGCGATCGTTCTCATCGATATCCGTCGTGAGTAAGGTGGCCGCCTCGGCGTCCGTTCGGGCCAGCAGCACGGTGGGCACGCCCAGGGTGTCCGCTGCCAGACGCGCAGCGCTCAGCTTCTGGATCGCCTCCTGAGTCGGAATCAGGACTTTGCCGCCCATGTGCCCGCATTTCTTCACGCTGGAGAGCTGGTCCTCGAAGTGGACGCCCGCTGCGCCCGCTTCGATCAGCGCCTTCATCAACTCGAAAGCGTTCAGCACCCCACCGAAACCGGATTCCGCATCCGCTACAATGGGTGCGAACCAGTCGATGTCATCACGGCCCTCGGCATGGTGGATCTGGTCCGCGCGCAGGAGCGTGTTATTGATGCGCCGCACCGCGTTGGGAACGGAATCCGCCGGGTAAAGCGACTGGTCCGGATACATCTGTCCGGCGTCGTTGGCGTCCGCTGCGATCTGCCAGCCGGATAGATAGATGGCAGGAATACCCGCCTTCACCTGCTGCATCGCCTGGTTGCCCGTCATCGCGCCGAGCGAGTGGACGAAAGGCCGCTGCTGCAGCAGCCGCCACAGCTTCTCGGCACCGCGTTGTGCGAGCGTATATTCGACGCGCGCCGTTCCCCGCAGACGGACCACGTCCTCGGCGGTATAGACGCGCCGCACCGATCGCCACCGCGGATTTTCCGTCCAGTCTTCCAAAATGGCCGCAACATCTGCCGCAGCCGGACGCTTCGCTTCGCCTTTGATCATGCCGTTCTCCTGTATCGTTGAGGTGGACAAACGCACGATAAGACCGGTATGGTGTGAATTCCATAGAATAAAAGTTGACGTTGTGAAATTCACAGAAATCGGCATGAGCGACTTCACAACCTCGATTTGACTGGAACGCGACATGGAACGGATCAACCGCAATAGCCACTTTCTGGGCGCGAAGCTGCGCAGCCTGCGCAAAGAGCACCGGATTACGTTGGAAGAACTCTCTGCGCGCTTTGCCGAGATCGATCCACGGTCCGCGCCGTCGGTGTCCTACCTGAGCATGATCGAAAGCGGCCGCCGAAATCCGTCCCGGCATGTGCTCGATCTCATCGCCGGCGTCTTCCAGCGCGAGGCCACGTGGTTTCTCGATCAGAACGCCGATTTCTCTCCGGTGGCGCGCAACAAGTCAGCCGGCGGCGTCGCCCGGTTTCCGCTCGAGCCCTCTTTTCTTTTTTCGAAGGAGCTGCTGCAGGCCGCGATTCCGGAGTTGCTGTCGCAGACGGGAACCACGGGACGCCAGTTCGCACATCTGTTG
>DATFGD010000467.1:0-18843 GCA_035249725.1 Burkholderiales bacterium | reverse complement strand
AGCTTCTGCGTGTTGTCCGCGTGCAGTTGGCCTTCGAGCTGGTTGATCTGGATCTTATCGAGCGGCTTGATGGTGAGGAGCGTGTCTACGAAAAACCGGTAACCGCGCGCCGTCGGTACGCGACCCGCCGAAGTATGCGGGCTCGCAATGAAACCCATTTCTTCCAGGTCCGCCATTACGTTGCGGATGCTGGCCGGCGACAAATCGAGGGCCGAATACCTGGAGAGCGCACGCGAGCCGACCGGCTGGCCGTCGCCGATATAGCGCTCGACCAGAGTCTTCAGCAGGAGCTGTGCGCGCTCGCTCAACACGGACGTGTCGTTTGGCATGAACCTATTCTACACAAAAGAAGTAGCCGGCGAGCGCCTTCGAGGCGGCTTCATGCGAGCCGCATGGTCGCGCGATAAGCTGTTGAGCCGCTTATCGTTTGCGCGCCACCGCTCGCCAAAATTTTATGGTTTAATTCGGCCGTGAAAACCGCCTTCAAGACCGCGGCGCTGATCGGCAAGTACAAGAGCCCCGAAATCGCTGTGCCGCTGCTCCAGCTCGCCGGATTTCTGGAGAAGCGCGGCGTCAAGGTTCTGCTCGACCGGCTCACCGCGTCGCACATCGGCGACTGCCCCTATCCCGTGCTGAGGCTGGAAGAGCTGGGTGAGCAGGCCGATCTCGCAATCGTCATCGGCGGCGACGGCACCATGTTGAACATCGCACGCACCTTCGCCCCGTACGACGTCGCACTCGTCGGCATCAATCAGGGGCGGCTTGGGTTCCTGACCGATATCTCGGTCGACACCATGCTTGAGACGATAGGGACGATACTCGACGGCGATTACATCACCGAAGGTCGGATGTTGTTGGCGGCGGAGATCTATAGCGGTGAGGAACGCGTCTTCGATGTGCTGGCGTTCAACGACGTGGTGTTGAGCAAGGGTGTGAAAGGCAGCATGATCGAATTCGAGGTGCGCATCGACGGGCAGTTCATCTACAACCAGCGGTCGGATGGGCTGATCGTGGCGAGTCCGACCGGTTCCACGGCCTATGCGCTGTCCTCCGGCGGACCTATCGTCCACCCCTCGCTCGACGTGATGGCGCTGGTGCCGGTATGTCCGCACACGCTCTCCAACCGGCCTATCGTCATCGGTGGGGCGTGCACCATCGAAATCCGGGTGCTCGACGCCGCCGACCCGCGCGCGCACTTTGACAGCCACTCGCATTTCGAGCTCAAGCAAGGCGATCGCATCGTGGTGCGGCGCTACGCCCATGGAATCAGCCTTCTGCACCCGGTGGGGCACAGCTATTACGCCATGTTGCGAGAAAAGCTGCACTGGAACCGGGAGTAGGGTAGGGCAGCCATGCTGCGCAGCCTCTCGATACGCGACTTCGTGATCGTGGACCGGATGGAACTTGAATTCTCTACCGGGTTTACGGTGTTGTCCGGGGAGACGGGTGCAGGAAAGTCCATCCTCGTCGATGCGCTCGCGCTCGTGCTGGGCGCGCGCGGCGATGCGCTGGTGGTACGTCAGGGCGCCGAGCGCGCCGAAATGGCCGCCGAGTTCGATTTGCAGGGCGTGCCTGAATGCGCGCGTTGGCTCGAAGAAAACGACCTCGCCGACGAAGGCGGCGCGTGCCTGATGCGGCGTGTGATCGATGCGGCGGGACGTTCGCGCGCTTTCATCAACGGCCGCGCTGCCACGCTCGCCCAATTGCGCGCGGCCGGCGACTTTCTGGTCGATATCCACGGTCAGCATCAGCATCAGTCGTTGGGACGGACCGGCACGCAATGCGAGTTGCTCGATGCATTTGGCGGTTCGACGGAGCAGGCGCGGCAGGTCGCGGCCGCTTGCCGTGACTGGCAGCAGCGGCGCGCGCGCCGCGTCGAATTCGAGACGCATGCTGCCGCCTTTGTCGCCGAGCGCGAACAGCTCGAATGGCAGGCGCGTGAAATCCAGGCGTTGAAGTTCACGACGGAGGACTGGCAGGCGCTCGTCGCCGAGCACGCGCGGCTCGCACACGCGGCGAGCTTGATCGAGACGGCCCAGCACGCGCTGGAGACGCTTACGGAGGACGAGGATTCCTCGCTGTCGCGGGTGAACGCGGTCGCGAGCCGGATCGGCAACGTGCTGCAGTACGATGCGCGCCTCAAAGAAATACTGGAAGCGCTTGAGCCCGTTCGCATTCAGCTCCAGGAAGCCGGCTATGCATTGCGGCGCTATGGGGAAGGACTCGATGCGGATCCGCAACGGCAGCGCGAAATCGAACAGCGCATCGAAGCGGTGCATGGCGTCGCGCGGAAATTTCGCATCTCGCCCGAGGCATTGCCGGAAATGTGGGCAGGCGTCCGGACGCGCCTTTCGGAGCTGGAAGGCAGTGGCGACCCCGAGGCGCTGCGGGTTGCGGAGGATGCGGCGCACGCCGTGTATCTTGCGCAGGCCAAGAAGCTTGCCGCCGCGCGCAGGAAGGCAGCGCGCAAGCTATCCG
This sequence comes from Burkholderiales bacterium, assembly GCA_035249725.1. Taxonomy (GTDB): domain Bacteria; phylum Pseudomonadota; class Gammaproteobacteria; order Burkholderiales; family SG8-41; genus DSOT01. The sequence continues at coordinate 16,365 of DATFGD010000467.1, read as the reverse complement.
AAGACGTGACCGAAGCGATGCAGACGCTCGCCATGGCGGGCGGCAGCTTCACCGTTGCACTGCATCCGGTAGAGACGCCGGCGCTGCATGGATTGGAGTCGGTGGAGTTTCTGGTCGCTCCGCACAGAGGAATGGAGCCGCAGCCGCTCGCCAAAATTGCGTCCGGCGGCGAGCTTTCACGGATCAGTCTGGCGATCCAGGCGGCGACGAACCGCGTCGCGCAAGTTCCTACGCTCATATTCGACGAGGTCGATGCCGGGATAGGCGGACGGGTTGCGGAAATCGTCGGACGCATGCTCAAGGAATTGGGAACGCACCATCAGGTGATGTGCATCACACATCTTCCTCAGGTCGCTGCTTCCGCCGATCACCAATGGCAGGTCAATAAGGCGACGGCCAACGGCAAAGTCGCGAGCAGCGTGACGGTGCTCGACCCCATGCAGCGCATCGAAGAGATCGCGCGCATGCTGGGCGGATTGAAAATTACCGAAACGACTCGCCGACACGCGGCCGAAATGCTGGGCTTGAAGCGCTGAGCGCGCGGGCGGATTCTGCTGAATCTACTTCTTGATCATGCCAATGCGGCGCAGAATCTCGGTGTGCGTCTTGTATTCGCGCCACAGGTCCGCGCGCAGCTTGTCCCCGGGACGATAGTCGACGTCGATACCGCGCAGCGCCATCGCCTTGGCAAAAGCGGAATCTTCGATGGCGGGCTTGACCGCGTCGTGGAGGTACTTGATGACCGGAGCCGGCGTTCCCTTGGGCGCGATCAGCATGAACCACACACCGTTGGCCACATCCCATCCCAGTTCCTTCGCCGTCGGCGCATCGGGAAAGGCGGGATGGCGCGTATGCTGGAACACGACCAGCGCACGCATTTTCCCGCTTTCCACCATCGGTTTTGCTTCTCCTGGCTGTGCGACGACGGCTTCGATGTGACCGCCGAGCACCGCTGGAGAGGACTCACCCCAGCCGCGATAGGGAATATGCGTGAGCTTTACCCCACTGGCGTGCATGAGCGCTTCCAGATTGAGATGGCTCGAGGTGCCTTCGCCGGGAGTGCCTACGCGGAATTTACCGGGATTGCGCCGCGCCTCCTCGATGAATGCCTGGACATTTTTCCAGGGCGCGTCGGGCTTTACCACCAGAAGAGGATAGTACGACACGACATTGATAACGGGCTCGTAGTCGTCCGGCGTCTTGTAGCGCAGGTCCAGTATCTGCGGCTGGATCACCAGCGTCGAAAGGGGAGTCAGCGCGATGGTGTAACCGTCAGGCTTGCCGGCGGCCACTTCGGCGGCGGCGACCGCGCCACCCGCGCCGGAGCGATTGAGCACAACGATGCCCTTCGGGAAACGGGCCTTCACGCCTTCCGCCAGCGTGCGCGCGACGATATCGACCATGCCTCCTGCCGGGTAACCGGAAAGCAGCGTGAGGGAGCGGTCGGGGTACTGAGCAAATGCCGGTAGGGTGATGAACCACAGCAGGCTGAATACCGCGATGCGTTTCATGGTTTCCCTCCTTGGGGCGGGCAACGCGCTTATGCTACCGCAAGCCCGGTGCTGAGGTTCGCGGGCATCCACATTCAACTTTTCGGTTTGTTCGGGCAGTTGGGCCGGATGCAATCGGCGTAGAGATGGAGCGAATGATCGTGGATGACGAAACCGCGCTCTTCGGCGATCCGCGTCTGCCGCTTTTCGATTTCCGCGTCGTAGAATTCCTCCACCAGGCCGCACTGGATGCAGACCAGATGATCGTGATGCCCCCCCTGGTTCAATTCGAAGACGGCCTTGCCGGTTTCGAAGTGGTGGCGGATCAACAGACCCGCCTGTTCGAACTGAGTCAACACGCGGTAGACCGTTGCGAGCCCGGTGTCGGTGCCTTCCTTGAGCATCATCTTGTATACGTCCTCGGCGCTCAGATGGCGCACCGGGCTTTTTTCGAAAAGCTCCAGTATGCGCAGCCGGGGGAGCGTCGCTTTGAGGCCGATCGTCTTGAGATCGTTGGGCGAGCTCATTTCTTCCTGCGGGACAGTATCCTCAGCTATCATATTGACTTTTGCCGGGTTTGCAAACCGAACGCCGGCGCGACGCCACAACGGAATACGAACCCCCTTTTAATGCGCCGAATCATTCTGGTCGTGATCCTGCTCGCCGGCTGCAAGCAAGTGCCGGTCCTGCCCTCGCTTACGCCGTACAAGATCGACGTCCAGCAGGGCAACTACGTGACGCAGGAAATGGTGGGGAAGTTAAAGCCCGGAATGACGCGTGCGCAGGTGAAGTTCATCCTGGGTACGCCACTCGTTGTCGATCCGTTCCGCAGCGACCGCTGGGATTACGTCTATCTCTATTACAAGGCCGGTGAGATGACGGAGCAGCGGCGGATCTCTGTGATTTTCGAACAGGAGAAGCTGAAGCGCGTGGACGGCGATATCGTTGCGGCGGGCACGGCCAAGGAGGGCATCGTCTCCGGGCCCGGTGCGCCTGCGGTCACTCAGCCTGCCGCCGCTTCCAAACCGGACGAGAAAAAAGCCGCACTGCCCGCGACGCCCGCAGGCAAACTTGCACCCGCCGCGAAAGCCGAAAGCGCGCCATGAAGGTCGCCATCGCCGGAAGTTGCGGCCGCATGGGACGGACGCTGCTGGAAACCGTTCTCGCCGACAGCGATCTACGACTGCACGCCGCACTGGAACAAATCGGGCATCCGTGCATCGGCAAGGATGCGGGGGAGTTGGTCGGTTCACGGTGCGGCGTGGCGATTTCCGCAGATGTCGAGGCCGCGCTCACGGGAGCGGACGTGCTGGTCGATTTCACGCGCCCGCTAGGAACGCTGGCCCACCTCGCGGCGTGCATCCGGCAGCGCGTCAAGATGGTGATCGGCACCACCGGTTTCGACGAAGAGCAGAGAAAGTCGATCGCGGCCGCGGCTGAGGAAATTGCGATCGTCTTCGCGCCGAACATGAGTGTGGGCGTCAACGTGATGCTCAAGCTGCTGGGTGTCGCGGCCGCCGCGCTGCGCGACAGTTATGACGTCGAAATCGTGGAAGCTCATCACAAGCATAAAATCGATGCCCCATCGGGCACCGCCCTCAGAATGGGTGAAGTGGTGGCACAGGCGCTTGGTCGAACACTGCCCGAATGCGCGGTATACGACCGTCACGGCACGACGGGGGAGCGACGAAGCGGCACGATAGGATTTGCGGCATTGCGCGGCGGCGATCTCGTGGGCGACCATACCGCGCTCTTTGCGGGTATCGGCGAGCGCATCGAAATCACGCACCGCTCGACGAGCCGTGCGACCTATGCGCAGGGCGCGGTGCGGGCCGCACGCTACGTCATGGGACGGAAGCGCGGTCTCTTCGACATGCACGACGTGCTCGGGCTCAAGCAATAAGTAAACCAGACGCGGCTTGCGTCTTTGCGGTGTAGTCCCTTTCGCGTATAATTTCACCTCCAAGCAGCGGGACGGGTCCACAGCCTGTCCCGCTTTCCACATCTGCCCGTAGATCAAGAGGTTATTTGTGACGCACGCACAAGCCGCCATCCTCGTACTGAGAGATGGCACGGTGTTTCGCGGCCAGTCGGTCGGAGCAGACGGCATGACGGTCGGTGAAGTGGTATTCAATACCGCGATGACGGGATACCAGGAAATCTTGACCGACCCTTCCTACTTCCGGCAGATCGTCACGCTAACCTATCCCCATATCGGCAACTACGGCACGAATCCGGAAGACGTCGAGTCGCATCGCGTGTTTGCTGCCGGTCTGGTGATACGCGATCTGCCCGTGCTCGCGAGCAACTGGCGAAGCGATGTGACGCTGCCGGACTACCTGCGGCGCGAGAACGTCGTCGCAATCGCAGGCATCGATACCCGCAAGTTGACGCGCATGCTGCGCGACAAGGGCGCGCAGGACGGTTGCATCATGGCGGGGCGCATCGACGAACAAGCGGCCCATCAGGCGGCGCGCGAATTTCCGGGATTGGTGGGGATGGACTTGGCGAAAGTCGCAACCTGCAAGGAGCGTTATGCATGGGAGGAGAGCACCTGGGTGCTGGGCCAGGGGTACGGACGCTCTGCGCATCTGCGGCATCACGTGGTCGCGTACGATTACGGCATCAAACGCAATATTCTGCGCAAGCTCGCTTCGCGCAACTGCCGCATCACGGTTGTTCCGGCCGAGACCGCCGCGCAAGCTGCGCTCGCGCTGGAGCCGGACGGCATTTTCCTGTCCAACGGGCCGGGCGATCCGGAGCCGTGCGACTACGCGATCCGGGCGATCCGGGAGTTCCTTGACGCGGGCATACCGATCTTCGGCATCTGCCTCGGTCATCAGCTGCTCGCGCTCGCGAGCGGCGCGAAGACCGTCAAGATGAAGTTCGGCCATCATGGCGCAAATCATCCGGTGCAGGACCTCGATACCGCACGCGTGATGATCACGAGCCAGAATCACGGTTTCGCTGTGGATATGGCCACGTTGCCCGCGAATGTGCGCGTCACGCATGTGTCGCTGTTCGATGGCAGTCTGCAGGGATTCACGCGTACCGACCGCCCGGCGTTCTGCTTTCAGGGCCATCCCGAGGGCAGCCCCGGACCGCACGATGTCGATTACCTCTTCGACCGGTTTGTCAGCCTCATGGATAAGCACGCAACCAAGGCCGCCAAAGCAGCGGCCTGATGAAATCGCTGCGGCATCGGCCGCAGCCTCTGAAGCATGCCCAAACGCACCGACCTCAAATCCATCCTGATCATCGGCGCCGGGCCTATCGTGATCGGCCAGGCCTGCGAGTTCGACTATTCGGGTGCGCAGGCGTGCAAAGCGCTGCGGGAGGAGGGGTATCGCGTGATTCTCGTGAATTCGAATCCCGCGACCATCATGACCGATCCCGAGATGGCGGACGCAACCTATATCGAGCCGATCACATGGCAGATGGTCGAAAAAATCATTGCCGTGGAGCGGCCGGATGCGGTGCTGCCGACCATGGGCGGGCAGACCGCGCTCAACACGGCGCTCGATCTCGCGCGCGAAGGTGTGCTGAAGAAGTACGGCGTCGAAATGATCGGTGCGAGCAAAGAAGCGATCGACAAGGCTGAAGACCGCGAGAAATTCAAGTCCGCGATGGCCCGCATCGGGCTGGCGAGCCCGCGCTCCGCGCTGGCGCACAGCATGGAGGAGGCGCTGCAGGTGCAGGCGATGGTGGGCTTTCCGACGATCATCCGGCCGTCGTTCACCCTCGGCGGCACAGGCGGCGGCATCGCGTACAACCGTGAGGAGTTCATCGCCATCGTCGACCGCGGCCTCGATGCGAGCCCCACGGGCGAGGTGCTGATCGAGGAATCGGTCATCGGCTGGAAAGAGTTCGAGATGGAGGTGGTGCGCGACTCCAGGGACAACTGCATCATTATCTGTTCCATCGAGAACCTGGACCCGATGGGCGTGCACACCGGGGATTCGATCACGGTTGCGCCAGCGCAGACCCTCACCGACAAGGAATACCAGATCCTGCGCGATGCCTCGATCGCCTGTCTGCGCGAAATCGGGGTGGACACCGGCGGGTCGAACGTCCAGTTCGCAATCAATCCCGCGGACGGACGCATGCTGATCATCGAGATGAACCCGCGCGTGTCGCGTTCGTCCGCGCTTGCGTCCAAGGCGACAGGTTTCCCGATCGCGAAGGTGGCGGCCAAGCTCGCGGTCGGCTACACGCTGGACGAATTGAGAAACGAGATCACCGGCGGGGCGACCCCGGCCTCATTCGAGCCGACCATCGACTACGTCGTCACCAAAGTGCCGCGCTTTGCGTTCGAGAAGTTTCCGCAGGCGGACGACCGCCTTACCACTCAGATGAAGTCGGTCGGCGAAGTGATGGCAATCGGGCGCACGTTCCAGGAATCGATACAGAAGGCGCTGCGCGGCCTCGAAACGGGAAGCGACGGCTTCGATGAACGCACCACGGACACCGACGTCATCGAGAACGAGCTGGGCGATCCGGGTCCAGAGCGGATTTTTTACGTCGCCGACGCGTTTCGCTGCGGCATGAGCCTGGCCGAGGTGCACGAGCACACTCGCATCGATCCGTGGTTCCTCGCACAGATCGCCGATATCGTGCGGCAGGAAAAAGCGCTCGCGGGGAGAACGCTCGATGCAATCGATGAGCAGGCGCTCAGAACGCTCAAGCGCAGCGGATTTTCCGACCGCCGGCTCGCAAAACTGCTCATCACCGACCAGAATGCGATCCGCGCCCGGCGCCATGAGCTGGGTTTACGCCCGGTTTATAAGCGCGTGGACACCTGCGCGGCTGAATTTGCGACCAAAACGGCGTACATGTATTCCACATACGAGGACGAATGCGAGGCGCAGCCCAGCTCCCGCAGGAAGGTCATCGTTCTGGGCGGCGGACCGAATCGCATCGGACAAGGGATCGAATTCGATTACTGCTGCGTGCACGCGGCAGTCGCGCTGCGCGAGGACGGTTTCGAGAGCATCATGGTGAACTGCAATCCCGAAACGGTTTCTACCGACTACGATACCTCGGACCGCCTGTACTTCGAGCCGTTGACGCTGGAAGACGTGCTCGAGATCGTGCACGTCGAGCAACCGTACGGCGTCATCGTCCAGTTCGGCGGTCAGACCCCGCTCAAGCTCGCGCGCGATCTGGAGGCGAACGGCGTACCCATCATTGGGACCACGCCGGACTCGATCGATGTCGCGGAGGATCGCGAGCGTTTCCAGAAACTGCTCACGAAGCTCAAGCTGAAGCAGCCGCCCAACCGTACGGCGCGCAGCCCGCAGAAAGCGCTCGCGGTGGCGGAAGAAATCGGTTACCCGCTGGTGGTGCGGCCGTCCTACGTGCTCGGCGGGCGTGCCATGGAGATCGTGTACCAGCAGAGCGATCTCGAACGCTACATGCGCGAAGCGGTCAAGGTTTCCAACGACAGTCCGGTGCTGCTCGACCGATTTCTGAACGATGCCATCGAGGTCGACGTCGATGCGGTGTGCGACGGCAGTAAAGTCATCATCGGCGGCGTCATGGAGCATATCGAGGAAGCCGGAGTCCATTCCGGGGACTCGGCCTGCTCGCTGCCGCCCTTCACCCTATCGCGGGAACTACAGGACGAACTGCGGCGTCAGACCATAGCGATGGCGCACGCACTGAAGGTCGTGGGCCTGATCAACGTGCAGTTCGCGATCCAGAACAACACGATCTACGTGCTCGAAGTGAATCCCCGCGCGTCGCGTACCGTGCCGTTCGTATCGAAGGCGACGGGACTCCAGCTCGCAAAAGTCGCTGCCCGCTGCATGGCCGGCCGGACGCTCGCCGAGCAGCGGGTCGAGCGCGAAATCGTGCCGCCTTACTATTCGGTGAAGGAAGCGGTATTCCCCTTCATCAAATTCCCCGGCGCCGACACGATTCTCGGGCCGGAAATGAAGTCGACCGGCGAGGTCATGGGCGTTGGGGCGAGCTTCGGCGAAGCGTTCGTCAAGTCGCAGATGGCCGCGGGTGAAAAGCTGCCCTCATCGGGCAGAGTCTTCATCAGTGTCCGCGATGCCGACAAGCCGCGCACCATCGACATCGCGCGGGCGCTTGCCAAACTAGGCTTCACACTGGTCGCCACGCGCGGCACCGCCGCGGCGCTCGGCGCGGCGGGGCTCAACGTAACGCCGGTCAACAAAGTTGCCGAGGGACGCCCGCACATCGTGGACATGATCAAGAACGGCGAGATTGCCCTCATCGTCAATACGGTCGAGGAGAAGCGCACGGCGGTGCGCGATTCCTATTCGATCCGGCGCGCGGCGCTGCAGGGCAGGGTCACGCTCTACACGACGCTCTCCGGCGCACGCGCGGCGTGCAATGGCATGGAGCAATCCGGAGAACTGCGCGCGTACGCCGTGCAGGGCCTCCACGCGCGGTTGCCCGCGGTTGTACACTGAAGATCAGCCAGGAAAATCTAATGGGCAAAATACCTTTGACCCTTGCAGGTGCGGAAAAGCTGCGCAACGAGCTGCAGGAGCTGCGTACGGTGCAGCGCCCGGCCATCATTACTGCGATCTCGGAGGCGCGTTCGCACGGTGACCTTTCGGAGAATGCGGAGTATCACGCGGCCAAGGAACGGCAGAGCTTTATCGAAGGACGCATCGCGGAGATCGAAGCGAAACTGGCCAACGCCCAAATCATCAATCCGGCGCTGCTCGACGCCGACGGGCGCTGCGTATTCGGCGCGACGGTCGAGCTGGAAGACATCGCAAATCGGGAAGTCGTGACCTACCAGATCGTGGGCGAGGACGAAGCGGATATCAAACAGGGCAAGATCTCGATCAGCTCGCCGATCGCCCGCGCGCTGATCGGCAAGTATTCCGGCGACGTCGCGGAAGTCGACGCACCGGGCGGCACGCGCGAGTACGAGATACTGGACGTCAAGTATATCTAGCGTCCAGTCACTCATTGCATCTGGTAGCTTCGCTTCGCGCGCCGTTTCTCTTTCTTGCGCGGCTTCCGTGGGGTCACTGGAGCTTGCACTTGCTCGGGGCGCGGCCGGTACACGATGAGCAGTTTGCCGACCTGCTGCACCGGCGCCGCATCGAGGCTGCGGCAGATTGCGTCCAACCAGCCGCGGCGTTGCCCGCGATCTTCCCCGCGTACCCGGATCTTGATCAGTTCGTGGCTCTTGAGGCTCCCGTCGATTTCATTTAGGACGGCGGGCGTCAGGCCAGCTTCGCCGATGATGACCACCGGGTGCAGGCGGTGCGCGCGAGCCCGCAACGCCCGGCGCTGAGCGGCGGTAAGATCGATCATCCAACCGAGTGTAGCGCAATGGCGCGAACCAAGGACACCAAAGGCTGGGTACGCCAGCACATCGCAGACCCTTATGTGCGTCAGGCACGCGCCGAAGGGATGCGTTCGCGCGCTGCATACAAGCTGCAGCAGATTGCCGCGCGCGACAGACTTTTCGCCCCGGGCATGACGGTGGTCGATCTGGGCGCCGCGCCCGGTGGTTGGTCGCAGATCGCCGCTCGCGCGGTGGCGCCTGGGGGACGGGTGTACGCGTTGGACCTGCTGGAATTTTCCCCGCTCGCCGGCGTAACGCCCTTGCGCGGGAATTTCAGCGATGAGACGGTCCTCTGCGAACTCGAGCGACACCTTGCTGCACAACCGGTGGACCTTGTGCTTTCCGACATGGCGCCCAATATCAGCGGCGTGGCAGCGGCTGACCAGGCGCGGACCATGGCACTTGCCGAACTGGCGCTGGAGTTTGCATTGAAACATTTGAAACCGCAGGGAAAGTTCCTGGTCAAAGTGTTCCACGGTGCGGGCTTCGATGGCTTCCTTCGCGTGATGCGCGAGCGCTTCGAGCAAGTAGCAGTGCGCAAACCCGAAGCATCGCGCAGTCGATCGAGCGAGGTATATCTGCTGGGGAAGTGCTTGAAACGGAGTTGAAAGGTGCTTTGCTGCGCCGCAGCCACAAGTACGGTTACAATGCAAATTCGGCGCCGAAGCAAGTACTTTGGCGCGTTAAGGAGCGTATTTGAACAATCTGATCAAGAACGTGGCGATCTGGCTCGTGATCGCGTTGGTGCTGATGACGGTTTTCAACCAGTTCAGCACCCGCCAGACCACGCAGAAGGCGATGGAGTATTCCCAGTTCATCGACGAGGTGAAACAGGGCCGCATCGCCAAAGTGACGATAGAAGGCCGCGTGCTGAAAGGCGTGAAGAACAGCGGCGAGCGCTTCACCACTTATTCCCCTTCCGATCCCTGGCTGGTCAGCGACCTGCTGAAGAATGGCGTCATCATCGAAGCGAAGCCCGAGGAAGAGCCTTCGCTGCTGATGAACATCTTCGTATCGTGGTTCCCGATGCTGCTCTTGATCGGCGTCTGGATATTCTTCATGCGCCAGATGCAGGGCGGCGGCCGCGGCGGCGCGTTCTCGTTCGGCAAGAGCCGCGCGCGCATGCTCGACGAGTCGAACAATACCGTGACCTTCGCCGATGTCGCGGGCTGCGAGGAAGCGAAGGAGGAAGTCGCGGAGCTGGTGGAGTTCCTGCGCGATCCGTCGAAATTCCAGAAGCTCGGCGGGCGTATCCCGCGCGGCGTATTGATGGTGGGCAATCCGGGCACGGGCAAGACGCTGCTCGCGCGCGCGATCGCGGGTGAAGCGAAGGTTCCGTTCTTTTCGATCTCCGGGTCCGACTTCGTCGAGATGTTCGTCGGCGTCGGGGCTGCGCGCGTGCGCGACATGTTCGAGCAGGCGAAGAAGCATGCGCCGTGCATCGTCTTCATCGACGAGATTGACGCCGTGGGCCGCCAGCGGGGCGCTGGACTGGGCGGCGGCAACGACGAGCGCGAGCAAACACTCAATCAGCTGCTGGTCGAAATGGACGGCTTCGAAGCCAATATCGGGGTCATCGTAATCGCGGCCACCAACCGGCCCGACGTACTGGATCCGGCCCTGTTGCGGCCGGGGCGCTTCGATCGTCAGGTGGTCGTACCGCTGCCCGATATCCGCGGGCGAGAGCAGATTCTGCTCGTCCACATGCGCAAGGTGCCGGTCGGGCCGGACGTCAAGGCGGACATCATCGCGCGCGGCACGCCGGGGTTCTCGGGCGCCGACCTGGCCAATCTGGTGAACGAGGCGGCGCTCTTCGCAGCGCGCGCCAACAAGCGCCTGGTGGACATGGACGACTTCGAGCGTGCCAAGGACAAAATCATCATGGGTGCGGAGCGTCGCTCCATCGTGATGCCGGAGCACGAACGCCGTAACACCGCGTATCACGAATCGGGCCATGCCGTGGTGGCGAAGTGCCTCACCAAAACCGACCCGGTGCACAAGGTTACGATCATTCCGCGCGGGCGCGCACTCGGCGTCACGATGCAGCTGCCGGAGCACGACCGCTACAGCATGGACCGCGAACAGATCCTCCAGAATATCGCGGTGCTGTTCGGCGGGCGCATCGCCGAGGAAATCTTCATGAGCCAGATGACGACCGGCGCTTCGAACGACTTCGAGCGCGCCACGGAAATGGCGCGCAATATGGTCACCCGCTGGGGCATGAGCGACAGCCTCGGGCCGATGGTTTACGGCGAGAACGAAGGCGAGGTTTTCCTGGGACGATCGATCACGACGCACAAGAACGTGTCGGAATCCACCATGCAGCAGGTCGATACCGAGATCCGCCGCATCATCGATCAACAGTATTCGCTAGCGCGCAGGATCATCGAGGAGAACCGCGAGAAGGTCGAGATCATGGCGAAGTCGCTGCTCGAATGGGAAACGATCGACGCCGAGCAGATCAACGACATCATGGACGGGCGGCCGCCGCGGCCGCCGAAGCCGGCACCGCCGCCGCCCACTCAGTCCACGCCGAAGGACAATACACCGAGCGCCCCCGCGCCCACGACGACCCCCGCGCGCGAAGCGTAACGCCGTTGTCCGGGGGAACGCGGCGTAGAGCGTTCCGGTCTTTTGCCTGATTACTCGCCATGCCAGGCGTTTTGCGCTGCGGCAACCACGCGCTTTCTCTCTCGCGTCCCCTTATCATGGGGATCGTCAATATCACGCCTGATTCTTTCTCGGATGGCGGCCGGTTCGCAGCGCTGCCCGCGGCGGTCGCGCACGCGCGTGCGCTGCTGGACGAGGGCGCCGACATTCTGGACATCGGAGGCGAATCCACGCGGCCCGGCGCGCCACCCGTGTCGCTGGATGACGAACGCCGGCGCGTGCTTCCGGTGATCGAGGCGCTCGTGAATCGTGGCGCGCCGATTTCGGTCGATACGCAGAAGCCCCAGTTGATGCGGGAAGCGATCGGCGCGGGAGCGAGCATGGTCAACGACGTGAACGCGCTTCTGGCGCCGGGGGCGTTGGACGCCGTCGCGGCCACGGCCGCGGCTATCTGCCTGATGCACAAGCAGGGGGATCCCCGCACCATGCAGCAGGATCCGCGCTATGAGGATGTCATCCGCGAGGTGCGCGCTTTCCTCGCTGCACGCATTGAGGCAGCGGAAAGCGCCGGCATCGCGCGCGAGCGCATCGTCATCGATCCGGGGTTCGGTTTTGGCAAGACGGTGGCGCACAATCTCGCGCTGCTGCGCCATCTGGATGTGATCGCAGCGCTGGGCGTTCCAGTGCTTGCGGGACTTTCCCGTAAATCCACGCTGGGAAAAATCACCGGCCGCGGCACGGATGAACGCCTCTACGCCGGTATTGCGGCAGCGCTGGTCGCGGTACAGAACGGCGCGCAGATCGTGCGTGTACACGACGTCGCGCCTACCCGCGACGCCCTCGCAATCTGGCAGGCCGTCAGGGACGCAGATTGAACCGCCAAGGCGGCTAGGTAGACAACATACGCGACTTAGCCGCCAAGACGCCAAGGCCGCCAAACAGACCAACAATAGAGTCTCACGTGTGCTCTTTGGCGCACGGCAGCGGTCTGCCGCTACTCGCATTCTTAAGAGCAGTGATTTATCTTGGCGAGCTTGGCGTCTTGGCGGCAAAATGAACATATGAAAAGAAAATATTTCGGGACAGATGGCGTGCGTGGCAAGGTGGGCGTTTCGCCCATTGCGCCGGATTTCGTGATGCGCTTGGGGTATGCTGCCGGCAAAGTGCTCGCCGCACGCAATCCGGGCTCCGAGCGCCCGGGCGTGCTCATCGGCAAGGACACGCGGATATCGGGCTATATGCTGGAATCCGCGCTCGAAGCAGGGTTGTCCGCCGCGGGGATCGACGTCCTGCTCGTCGGACCCATGCCTACTCCGGCTGTCGCGTACCTCACCCGCGCACTCAGACTCACCGCCGGCATCGTCATCAGCGCGTCGCACAATCCGTACGACGATAATGGGATCAAATTTTTTTCCGGCGCCGGCACCAAGCTTCCCGACGAGACCGAAAACGAAATCGAGCAGCAACTGGCGCAACCGCTCGCCTGCCTTTCGTCGTCAGCGCTCGGAAAAGCGCGTCGGATCGACGATGCCGCCGGTCGGTACATCGAGTTCTGCAAGAGCGCGTTTCCCAATCAGCTCGATCTGCGCGGCATGCGCATCGTCCTGGACTGTGCGCACGGCGCCGCTTACCACATCGCGCCGCACGTCTTTCACGAACTGGGCGCGGACGTCATCACGATCGGCACTGACCCGGACGGTTTCAATATCAACGACGGAGTCGGGACGACTCACCCGCGCGCGTTACAGCAGGCAGTAAAGCGGAACAACGCGGATCTCGGCGTTGCGCTGGACGGCGACGGTGACCGTGTTCTCATGGTCGACGGGGCAGGCGCGCTTCATGACGACGACGAGCTGCTCTATGTGATCGCGCGCCACCAGCAGCAGCGCGGTGAACTGAAGGGCGGCTTAGTGGGGACCCAGATGACGAATCTGGGTCTCGAGCATGCGCTCGATGCGCTCCGCATCCCGTTTGCACGTGCACGCGTCGGCGATCGTTACATTCTCGAAGTGCTGCACGAGCGCGGCTGGCGCCTCGGCGGCGAAAACTCGGGACATATCGTGTGCCTGGAACGGCACACCACCGGCGACGGTATCATTTCCGCGTTGCAGGTGCTGCGCGCATTGAGGGAGAGCGGGGCGACGCTCGATGAGGCGGTTGCCGGCGTGACGCTCTACCCGCAGGTATTGGTTAACGTCCAGCTCACCCGACGTTTTGATTTCAAGAACCACCGTGCGGTGAAAGAAGTGGTCGCGCGCGCCGAACAGGATCTCGGCGCGTCGGGTCGGGTTTTGCTGCGCGCGTCGGGCACTGAACCAGTGATCCGCGTGATGGTGGAGGGCAAGCAGCACGCTCGCGTTAAAACACTCGCGCAGAGCATCGCGGACGCCGTTCGCGCCGCAGTTTGACTTCTCCGCCAGCCGATTCGTTTTCGCGCTTGGGGCGCGCCGGGATTTTCAGGCGACTTTCATTTAGTAATCAAGGCGCTCTTCCGTGAATTCGCGTTGACCCTGCCCCCTATCGCCTGTAAAATTCAACGATTTTTGCGGGCCGGTTTGTAATGCGCGGCAAGTTCGTAGCGGGTAACTGGAAGATGAACGGCAGCCTCGCTTTCAACCGCGCGCTGCTCCAGGAGTTGATCCCCGCGGTTTCGGTGGGTGCCGGCTTGAAAAGTGCGGTCTGCGTGCCGTTTCCGTATCTCGCACAGGTCCAGCAACTGCTGCAGGGCAGCGGCATCGAATGGGGTGCGCAGGATCTCTGTCAGTTTGACGGCGGTGCGTATACCGGCGGCGTTTCGGGGGCAATGCTCGCCGATTTCGGTTGCCGCTATGTGATCGTGGGTCACTCCGAACGGCGCAGCATTTTCGGCGAAAGCGATGAAATCGTGGCTTTGAAATACGCGGCGGCGCTCAAGGCGGGATTGACGCCGATTCTATGCGTCGGCGAGTCGCTTGCCGAACGAGAGGCCGGTGTTACGGAAACGGTCGTCGCGAGACAGATCGATGCCGTCATCGCGCGTTCGGGGACGGCAAGCCTCGCAGGTGCCGTGGTGGCTTACGAGCCGGTATGGGCGATCGGCACGGGCAAGACGGCGAGTGCGGAGCAGGCGCAGGCGGTGCACGCTTTTGTTCGCCAGCGCGTGTCGGCGCAGCATGACGCAATCGCCGCGGGTCTTTTGATTCTCTACGGCGGAAGCGTCAAGGCGTCCAATTCGGCGCAGTTGTTCAGCATGCCCGATATTGACGGCGGGCTGATCGGCGGCGCGTCGCTCGTTGCCGGCGAGTTCAACGCCATATGCCGCTCCGCGTTGCGGACGGCCTGATATGGGAACCAGATGGAAATAGTCATTCTTGTCATACACGTCATCGCTGCGCTCGTGATCATCGGGCTGGTGCTCCTCCAGCATGGAAAAGGTGCGGATGTCGGCGCCGCGTTCGGCAGCGGCGCATCGGGCAGCATCTTCGGCGCCTCGGGTTCGGCCAATTTTCTGAGCAGAGCGACCGCGATCCTCGCTGTGGTTTTCTTCGTGACGAGCCTTGGATTGACGCTGTTTTCCACGCGCAAGAACGAGGACAAGGGCGTAATGGCGACGCAACCTGCCCCGAGGCAGTCATCGCCGGAGCAAATTCCGGTCCCCAGCGCACCGGCGAGCAAACCGGCGCCGGCCGACGGATCGAAGGCGGGAGACGTGCCGAAATAATCGTGGCGGGTTGGCCTTCAGGCTGGCCAGCATGCAGCATGCCGACGTGGTGGAATTGGTAGACACGCCGTCTTGAGGGGGCGGTGGCGAAAGCCGTGTGAGTTCGAGTCTCACCGTCGGCACCATAAAGGCGGGACGGGGCAGTGATGGCCGGGGATTTTGCGCGCCGAATGGCCTCGAACAGGTGAATCGTTCGATTGTCGAAACAGGAAAGCAGGTGCGATTTCGCGCGCGGCGCTGCCGAAGCGCGTAATTCTTGACCTAATGCTGGAAAACTATTTTCCCATTCTGCTCTTCATTTTCGTCGGCATTGCCTTCGGCGCGATTCCGGTGTTGCTCGGCGGCGGCCTGAGCCGGCTGCTCGGCGTTCATCGTCCGGACAGTGAAAAACTCTCGCCGTACGAATGCGGCTTCGAGGCATTCGAGGATGCGCGGATGAAGTTCGACGTGCGCTACTACCTCGTCGCGATCCTGTTCATACTTTTCGACCTGGAGATCGCGTTCCTTTTTCCCTGGGCGGTGGTGTTGCAGGAGATCGGGCTGTTCGGCTTCCTTGCAATGATGCTGTTCCTTGCAATTCTTGTGGTCGGCTTCATCTATGAATGGATGAAGGGGGCGCTCGAATGGGAGTAACGCCGTGAGACGGGAAGCAGGGGCCCCGAGCTTGCTCGGGGATGCGACCAGGCGAACGGCGTATGGCGGCGACAGCAATATGCATGATGTGATCAGTAAGCGTTTCGGAGGCGCCGGCTGCGGCTGCGCAAAGGACCGATATGGGTGCGCCTGAAAACTCGACGGACAGAGGTTTCGTCACCACGACCGCGGACAAGCTCATCAACTGGACGCGTACCGGCTCGCTGTGGCCGATGACATTCGGGCTCGCGTGCTGCGCGGTCGAAATGATGCACGCCGGCGCCGCGCGTTACGATCTCGATCGCTTCGGCATCGTCTTTCGCCCGAGTCCACGCCAGTCGGACGTCATGATCGTCGCCGGCACGCTGTGCAACAAGATGGCACCTGCGCTGCGCAAGGTCTATGACCAGATGGCCGAGCCGCGCTGGGTGATCTCGATGGGTTCATGCGCCAACGGCGGCGGCTACTATCATTATTCATACTCCGTGGTGCGGGGCTGCGACCGCATCGTGCCGGTCGATATTTACGTGCCAGGTTGCCCGCCCACCGCGGAGGCGCTGCTCTACGGGATCGTGCAATTGCAGAACAAGATCAAA
>DATFGD010000466.1:0-4531 GCA_035249725.1 Burkholderiales bacterium | reverse complement strand
GGTAAGGTTTTTCGCGTTGCATCGAATTAATCCACATAATCCACCGCTTGTGCGGGTCCCCGTCAATTCCTTTGAGTTTTAACCTTGCGGCCGTACTCCCCAGGCGGTCAACTTCACGCGTTAGCTTCGTTACCAAGGAATTTCTTCCCCGACAACCAGTTGACATAGTTTAGGGCGTGGACTACCAGGGTATCTAATCCTGTTTGCTCCCCACGCTTTCGTGCATCAGCGTCAGTGTTAGCCCAGGGGGCTGCCTTCGCCATCGGTGTTCCTCCAGATATCTACGCATTTCACTGCTACACCTGGAATTCCACCCCCCTCTGCCACACTCAAGTCTGCCAGTAACAAGCGCAGTTCCCAGGTTAAGCCCGGGGATTTCACACCTGTCTTAACAAACCGCCTACGCACGCTTTACGCCCAGTAATTCCGATTAACGCCTGCACCCTACGTATTACCGCGGCTGCTGGCACGTAGTTAGCCGGTGCTTCTTCTGCGGGTACCGTCATTAGTCCGTGGTATTAGCACGGACCGTTTCGTCCCCGCCGAAAGAGCTTTACAACCCGAAGGCCTTCTTCACTCACGCGGCATGGCTGGATCAGGCTTGCGCCCATTGTCCAAAATTCCCCACTGCTGCCTCCCGTAGGAGTCTGGACCGTGTCTCAGTTCCAGTGTGGCTGGTCGTCCTCTCAGACCAGCTACGGATCGTCGCCTTGGTGGGCTTTTACCCCGCCAACTAGCTAATCCGACATTGGCCGCTCCTATAGTGCGAAGCCTTGCGGTCCTCCGCTTTCACCCGTAGGTCGTATGCGGTATTAGCCTCTCTTTCGAGAGGTTATCCCCCGCTACAGGGTACGTTCCGATATGTTACTCACCCGTTCGCCACTCGCCACCAGGGGTTACCCCCCGTGCTGCCGTTCGACTTGCATGTGTAAGGCATGCCGCCAGCGTTCAATCTGAGCCAGGATCAAACTCTTCAGTTTAATCTCTGCAAAGTTACTCTCGCTTGACGTATAAAACTTCATGCGAGCACTTCTGAATTTTGAAACATTCCGCGATAACAAGACCCATCGCGGCGCCCCAAAACCAGGTGCCCACACTTATCGGCTGTAAATTTTTAAAGAACGTTTTCGAAGCCTTGAGCGACTTCGGGGAAGCGAGGGACCTTTGCCCCTCGCTTCCTATTCCTAAATTTGGTAGCGGGGATAGGATTTGAACCTATGACCTTCGGGTTATGAGCCCGACGAGCTGCCAGACTGCTCCACCCCGCGCCATTTGAGTCAGAAATTATAGCAACGGGAGCCTCGGCAAGTCAAAGCAATTCGCGAAAAACTTACACCGCACGGCCGCGATTTCCGCGTCGGATACCCGCTCGCCAGCGGCGCGCCCGTCAGCGCCCGATTGCAGGCAACTCTTCCTTGCGCACGCGCCGGCGAAACATGCCGCTCACCCGTTCCATGCTGACGTAAAACGTCGGCGTTACGTAGAGCGTGAGCAACTGCGAGAATACGAGCCCACCGACCACTGCGATGCCCAGCGGCTGGCGCATCTCGGAACCAGTGCCCGTGCCGAACGCTATGGGTAGCGTCGCGCATATGGCAGCGAGCGTCGTCATCATGATCGGCCGGAACCGAATGATGGAGGCCTCCACGATCGCATCGGCAGCCGAGAGTCCTTTTTCGCGCTGCAACTGGATCGCGAAGTCGACCATCATGATGCCGTTTTTCTTGACGAGGCCGACGAGCAGGATGATACCGACAAAGCTGAAAATATTAAGTTCCATGTTGAAGAGCAGCAGCATCAGCAGTGCGCCGAAGCCGGCGAACGGCAGCGCCGTCAGAATGGTAATCGGGTGTGCATAATGCTCATACAGTATCGCGAGCACCATGTAGATTACGAGGATCGTAATCAACAGCAGCACCGGTAACGTACGAAACGCCTCCTGAAACGCTTTGGCGCTTCCGGCCATCGTCGCCGTTATCCCGGCCGGCAGCGTTTCATCCGCGATCGCCTGTACGCGCGCCACGGCATCCCCTATGGAGATGCCCGGGGCAAGGTTGAACGACAGCACCACGGAAGGCAGCTGGCCGTAGTGACTGACCGAAACCGGCCCCACGCCCATCTTGATATCGGCGACGGCGTGAATCGGCACCATCTGGCCCCCACCAGACTGTACATAGAGGGAACGCAGCGCGTTGATGTCCCTCTGGAAACGCGGATCCAGCTCGAGCAGCACGTAATACTGATCGGTCGCACCATACAGCGTGCTGATCTGACGTCCGCCGTAAGCGTTGTAGAGCGTAGACTCAATCTGCTGAGGCGATACCCCGAGCGCCGCAGCACGGTCCCGCAGGATCGAAATTTGTATTTCCGGGTTGCGCAGCTCCAGATTGGTGCTGACATCGCGCAGAAAATCGGAGTCGCGCAACCGCGCCTCCAGCTCCTGCGATTCCGCATAGAGCGTCTTCAGGTCCGCCCCCTGCACGACAATGGTGTAGTCCGCGTTTCCGGTAAGTCCGCCGATGTTGATCGAAGGCGGATTGTTCATGAAAACCCGCAGGCCTTCTGCGCCTTCGTTGAGCGCGCGCCGCAGTTCACGGATGATTTCGTCCGCGCCCAGCCGGCGCTCCTCGCGCGGCTTCAGGCGCACAATGACGCGCCCGATGTTGTCACCGATCGAGCCTCCAAAGCCCTGTCCGGCAGTGGACATGACGGCCTCGACATCGGGATGTCTGCGAATGATTTCGGCGGCGGCGCGCTGCCGTCTTTCCAGTTCCTGGAACGTGATGCCTTCGGGGGCGCGCGTGTTTCCGAAAACCACGCCGGTGTCCTGCCGCGGAATAAAGCCTTGCGGCACCGCTTTGTAGATCAGAACGGTGAGAGCCAGAAAAGCGAGTGACGCCAATAGCATCAGGCCGCGATGCCGGATTGTCCAGCGCAACGTCCAACCGTAGACATCGCGCGCCGAGTCGAACACCCATTCGAATGCGCGGTACACGCGCCCATGGCCGTGTACCGGCCGCAAAAGCAAGCTGCACAGCATGGGCGTCATCGAAAGCGATACTGCTCCAGAAATGAGTACTGCCACGCCGACCGTGACCGCGAACTCGCGAAACAGGCGCCCCAGCAATCCCTCCATGAACAGAATAGGAATGAAGACGGCGGCAAGGGAAACGGTCATGGACAGCACCGTAAACGCGATTTCCCTGGAACCGTCCAGGGCGGCGCGCATACGGTCTTTGCCCATCTCCATGTGACGCGTGATGTTCTCCAGCACCACAATGGCATCGTCGACGACGAAGCCCACCGCCAGAATGATCGCCATCAGCGACAAGTTGTTCAGGCTGAATCCGAGCAGATACATCGCCGCGAAAGTGCCGATCACGGACGTCGGAAGAATGAGCGCCGTGATGAGCGTCGAACGTGCGTTGCGCAGAAAGGCCAGAATCACCAGAACGACCAGGCTGACCGAGAGCAGCAGGTGAAATTCCACTTCGTGAATCGAGGATTCGATGAACTCGGATCGATCGTTCACAACCGTGATCCGCACGCCGGGCGGCGCTTCTCTTTCGATAGCCGGAAAGAGCGCACGAACCCTCTTCACAACGTCGACAGTGTTCGCACCCGGCTGACGGTATACCCCCAATGCGATCGTGCGATCGTCGTTGAGCCAGCTCTTCACGCGCGCGTTTTCTATTCCGTCCACCGCCCGGCCAATGTCCGACAGCCGCACCGGCATACCGTCGTGGTAGGCGACCACCAAATCCTGGAAGTTAACGGCGCGTTCGAGCTTTCCGGATGATTTGACGGTGAAGTTGCGGGCGCTCCCCTGCAACACGCCGGACGGCAGATTGCTGTTCGCGTTCTGGATCGCGCTGACGACCTTGTCCAGCCCCAACCCGCGCTTCGCCAGCGCTTCGGGATTGAGGTAGACGCGCACCGCGTACTTCTGCGCCCCGAAGACCAGCACCTGCGCTACTCCGTTTATCGTCGAAAGCCGCTGCGCAATGTTGGTTTCGGCAAATTCGTGGAGCTGCTGCAGCGGCAAGTGCGGCGCACTGACGGCGATGAAGATGATGGTGAAGTCTGCGGGGTTGACCTTGCGCAGCGTCGGCGGCTCAAGGCCTTCCGGAAGGCGGCGCATCGCCTGCGAGATCGCGGTCTGCACGTCCTGTGCGGCCGAATCGATGTCGCGCTCCAGGCTGAACTGCAACGTGATACGCGTCCTGCCGGTGGAGTTGACCGAGTTCATCGCGTCGACGCCGGCAATCTGGCTGAACTGACGCTCGAGCGGGGTCGCTACCGTCGCGGCCATGATCTCAGGGTTCGCACCCCTCAGCTCGGCGGTCACCGCGATAGTCGGAAAATCGACGTTCGGAAGCTCGTTAACCGGGAGGGTGCGAAAGGCAAACAGGCCGAAGATCACTATGGCGGCCACGAGAACCGTGGTCGCGATCGGCCGCGCGATGAAAATCCTGGACAGATTCATGTCCCTACCTCCGAAGAGCTTACCCTTGTTCCTTCTTCCCCGCCT
>DATFGD010000465.1:0-2765 GCA_035249725.1 Burkholderiales bacterium | reverse complement strand
ATGACAAAATAACAGGCGGCCCGGCGGCTTTCAATGTGGCCTGGCCATGAATTTGAAGATTCGTCCGGATACGGGTAGGCTTATCACAGTACGCTGGCATATATCCAAAGGGGAGACCGCCATGAGTCGTTTGTTCGTTATCGTCGTTTTGCTCGCCACCGCATTGGCCGGGTGCAACAGCCGTCCGCCGATACAGGCGGAGTCTTCGAACTGGATCACGTTGTTTGACGGCACCGAAGACACACTCATCAAGAACTGGAACCGGGTCGGAGATGCCAACTGGCGGATTTATCGCGGGACGGTGATGGCCGACGCGAAGAAGAGCAAGGACAGTGCCTTTCTGGTTTCCAAAAACGCCTATAAGGACTTCCAGCTCACTGCCGAGTTCTGGGTGAGTCACGATGCGAACAGCGGCATTTACATGCGCTGCGCCGACCCGAAGAAGATCACCGACCGCACCTGCTACGAGGCGAACATCTACGATCAGCGGCCCGATCCTTTGTTTGGCACGGGTGCCCTGATGCATATCGTGACGGTCAATCCCATGCCTAAGGCAGGCGGCAAATGGAATACCTACGAGATCACGGTGAAGGGCAAGACGATGAGCGTGGTGCTCAATGGCACCAAGACCGCGGAGATCGACAACGTCGGCACGCCAAGCGGCCCGATCGCGCTTCAGTATGGCGCGGAAGCGGTGAGATTCCGCAACGTGCAGGTGCGGCACCTGTAGGATTTCGATCCGGTTACGGTAGTGGCGGAAACGCCCTACCTCCTGGCGGTGCGTTCGGCCTGCCCTACTCGCCGCGGGCGCGCATGGGCGCGCCCCCAATAGCCGGAACAGTTTCGCAGGATGATCGCAAACGAACTCGACCGCCGGGCGCGCGTCATAAGGGATGCCGGCATCCGGCAGGAGTAAGTGAAATGACCGCCCCGGACTGGAGCGCGCTACGGAAGGAATTTCCGACGCTCGCCCACTGGACCTATCTCGACGTGGCGCGCAAGACTGTCCCGCCCCTCGCCCAGGAACGCGCCCTGCAGGAGTACTGGCACGACGTGGTGGAGAACGCGGGGGAGGACGCCTGGTCCGCCGTCAACGTTGCCAATACCCGCGAACGCATTGCACAACTGCTCGGCGCAAAACCCGAAGAAATCGCGTTCACCAAGAATACGACCGAAGGCCTCAACATCGCCGCCCACGGATTCGAACTGCATCCCGGTGACAATGTCCTGCTGACGGACATGGAGCACGTCGCGAACGTCTGGGTGTGGAAGCACTGGGAAGCGAAAGGCGTCGAACTGCGCTTCGCGCGGAGCCGCGAAGGCCGGCTGCCGCTCGAAGCGTTCCTCGAAAAATGGGACGCGCGCACCCGGGTCGTTTCGACCGCATACGTCACCTACGGCAACGGCTACCGCGTAAACCTGCCCGAATTGAGCCGCGTTTGCCGGGAGCGCGGCGCCCGGCTCGTCGTGGACGGCGTGCAGGCAGCCGGCATACTCGCCGCGCCGCTCCACAGCCTGGGCGCCGATATCGTGGCGATCGGCGGCCACAAGGGCCTGTTCGGTCTGACGGGCTCCGGCATCGTCTACTGCCGCGAGGAGCTGGTGAACGAACTGCACACCGAATTCGTGAAGCTGCCGAGCGCCGAGCAGGCGTCGCGCGCGCACGTCCTGAGCCAGTTTGACTACGTGCGAACCGCGCACCGCTTCGAAGGCGGGAATCCGAACTTCCTCGGCATCCGCGTGTTGCGCCACGGCGCCGATTTCCTCCAGTCGATCGGCGTCGGCCACATCGAGCAGCGCGTGCGCGAGCTGACGACCACGTGTCTGAAGCTGCTCAAGTCGGCGGGCCTCAAGACCCTTACGCCGGACAACTGGGAAGAACGGGCCCAGATCGTCAACGTGCGGGTGCCGGATGCCGGAGGGCTCATGGAGCGACTGAGAGAGCGACATCGGATCGTCACCAACGTCAAGGACGGCGCGCTGCGGCTTTCGATGAGCTTCTTCAACAACGAAGCGGATCTCGAGCGCGCCGTATACGCGATCCAGCGCGAGCTTGCCGGCACAGCGGGCGCTGCCGCGGCTACAATGACCTGAGCTGTCGTGCCGGTGCAGCCGCGCCGGAATGAAGGCTACGGTATTCCACAGCAAGACCACCAAGGGATCGCTCATGCCGCGCATCACGCCCATCACATCTAAATCCGACCTTCCGCCCGAGCACCATGCGGTGGCAGACGATGTCGTGAAGGTCTTCGGTCACATCCGGGGGCCGTTCAGCATGCTGCTTCACAGCCCGAAGCTCGCCGAGCGCGTGCTGCCGCTCATTCCGTTCTTCCGCGAGCAATGCGTCGTCGAGCCCGCGCTGCGGTTCGTCGCGATCCTGACTGCCGCACGCGAGCGCGAGGCGGCGTACGTGTGGGCGGCCCAGGTTGCGCAGGCGCGGCGCCATCTGCCGGAAGCGACCATCGATCTCATTCGCGCGAAAGGCGATCTGGGTACTCTTCCCGCCGCAGAACGCGACATCGCCGATTACACCCGGCAGCTCATGCGCAGCAACCGCGTCGCGCAGAAGACGTTCGATGCGCTCAAGACGCGTCATGGCGCGCAGTGGCTGGTGGAATTGACCGCCGCCATAAACTATATCGGGTTCGTATCCGGCATCGCGAATGCGTTCGAAGTTGCGCCGCCGCCGGATGGCGACAAGCTTTGATTTGAGCCTACTACGGTATTGGAGGCGCGATGAGATTCCCAGCAGTCACGGCCTGCGC
>DATFGD010000464.1:0-2456 GCA_035249725.1 Burkholderiales bacterium | reverse complement strand
CGGCGACGAGGCCGCCTACCTCCGCTGGCACCTGCTCGACCACCTGCCCGAGCAGTACACGATCCCGGGCATCCGCCTGGGCACGCGGGGGCGCGCCGCCAACAACCGCTCGCCCTGAGCATCGCCGAACCATGAACGGTGCGCGTCAAAGGGTGAGCGGTTATCGCAAAGCCGTTCGTGGTGAGCGTCGTCGAACCATGAACGGTGCGCGCCGAAAGCATGATCGCACTTGTTAAGGATTCAACATGCCAATGGTTCCTCTGACATTCAAAAGCCTGCGGGCGCGTCCGGTTGTACTGAAGCTGGAACGGCCGATCGTCGCACGCATCGCGACGATGACGGATTGGCCGCTGATCCTGATCGACCTGTATACCCACGAGGGCATCGTCGGCCGGAGCTACCTCGAACCGTACACCGTCAAAGCGATGAAGTACCTCATTCCGGCGCTGCATGATTTCAACGAATTGTTCGCCGGCGATCGAGTAAGCCCGTTCGAATTCTATGCAACCGCGCGTAAGTCCCTGCATTTCGTGGGCTATCAGGGCATGTCCATGATCGCGGTGTCCGGGCTCGATATGGCGGTTTGGGACGCGCTTGCGAGGGCGGCCGGCACGCCGCTTTGCGTGCTTCTGGGCGGCTCGGTCGGTTCCGTGCGGGCGTACAACAGCAACGGGTTGTGGCTCAAGGATCCGGAGGCGGTGGCAGTGGAGGCGGTCGAACTGCGGGATCAAGCGGGATTCACCGGGCTCAAATTGCGGCTCGGACGCGAGCATGTTTGTGACGATCTGGCGACGATAGACGCCGTGCGCAAGGCTGTGGGTGACGATGTGCATCTGATGGTTGACTTCAACCAGGGGCTGCAGCTGGGTGAGGCGCTGGAGCGGTGTCACATGCTGGATGACCTCGGTTTGGCATGGATTGAAGAGCCCATCGTATACGACAACTTGGACGGCTATGTGCAGCTCGCGGCGGAATTGAGAACGCCGATTCAGATCGGCGAGAACTTCTACGGCCCGCGCGATTTGCACCGCGCGCTGCAAATGAAGGCGTGCGACTGCGTCATGCCGGACTTCATGCGCATCGGCGGCGTCACGGGCTGGCTGCAGTCGGCGGCAATAGCGGGCGCGGCGGGCGTGCCGATGTCCACGCATCTCTACCCTGAAGTAGCGGCGCATGTCATGCGCGTGACCCCAACTGCGCACTGGCTCGAATGGCAGGATTGGGCCGATCCGATATTGCAGCGGCCCTACCAGATCACGGACGGTTTGCTGCGGATTCCCGACACACCGGGCGTCGGGTTGGAGTGGAACGAAGAAGCGGTGAAGGCGCATGTCGTCTGAGTGCTCCTCCAACCATTGAGGCAGGTCCCGCTTGCCTGCTATACTCAGCACCCTTTTTGGTTCCTCTGCAGGCGGCTTCGCAGACCGGTTTTCCGTCGCGAGTGCGCCTTCCCCGAAAAGAACGTTCCGCAGTCGAACCGGAAATCGCCGTAACCCACGTCGGGGTGTAGCTCAGCCTGGTAGAGTACTGCGTTCGGGACGCAGGAGTCGGAGGTTCGAATCCTCTCACCCCGACCATTCTGAACTCGACGGGACGCCGGCCTTGCGGCACACTTAGCCGCATCTCGTAACCGGCGCCCAGGTTTGTCAAAAATCATCTTTCTGATTCTGGCCGTACTGCTGGTCTACTGGGTATTGAAGGCCTATCGCAAGCTCATTGACAAACGCGACCGTCCGCCGCAGGCCGGAGGAGAGGACATGGTGCGTTGCCAACATTGCGGGATCCATCTTCCGCGCAGCGAAAGCCTCACCACGCGCGGCGAGTTCTATTGCAGCGCTGACCACCAGCGTCAGCACGTGCATTCCGATTGATGGTATCGCGCCGCATGCCGTTCGCGAATCCGGAGCAGACCGTACGTTGGGCCATCGACGGCGTTGATCCGGCCGATCAAACCCAGCCGTTCTGGCGCTCGCTCCACTTTTTCAACGCTTACCGTCTGTTCGTGGCGGTGTTCCTGCTGGCCATCGTCACGTTCTGGGGCAATTCGCTGCAGTTCGCGTCGCGCAATCTGACGCTCTTCGGCATCACGGCGGCGTTGTATGTCGCGTTCAGCATTGTGTGCTTTGCGCTGGTGCGGCTCAAATGGCGCTTCAACCTCCAGATCACCGTGCAAGCGGTGGCCGATATCGTTTTCATCGTGGTACTGATGCACGCGAGCGGCGGCATCTCGAGCGGTATGGGGCTCCTGCTGCTCGCCACGCTCGCGGCGGTGGGCCTCATCAGCCGCGGCCGGCTGGCGCTCGCCCACGCGGCGCTCGCGAGCATCGCCGTGCTGCTCGAGCACACCTATTCCGTGCTGCGGCTCGACGAAAGCTTCTCGCTATACGTGCAGGCGGGGTTGATGTCCGTGGGGTATTTCGCTACCGCCTGGCTTGCGCACGTGCTCGCGCAGTACG